>PNBO01000268.1:554-4269 GCA_003136095.1 Myxococcales bacterium | reverse complement strand
CAGCGCGCCTCCCGCGCTCTCGGCCCCGGCCGCGGCCATGGCGCCCTTGTCCACCCAGCGCCCGGCATGGCGAATGTCGCTCTCAAAGAAGATGGCCACACCCGTATGCGGCACGGCGCCCATGACCGTGGCCGCGGCCTCCTCGAACCAGTGGCACCAGCCAGCGAAGCCGAGCCGTGGCACCTCGGATACGTCGGGCAGGGAGGTGATCACGCTCGCCCCCGCCAGTGTCCCCTGCTGCTTCAGCCAGGCCACGGCCTCGGCTCGATGAACCACACGTTGCGCACCAGGCCGCATCACGGCCGCACTCTACCGTGCCGGCGCCGAAACGACGATCCCACTACGCTCCATTCGCCATGGCGCCCGAATCGGCCCCCCGCCGCTCGATCACGGATTCTCGGCCGCGGCACGCATGGCTCGATCGACCTTTCTCGGGACCCGCGCCGTCGCTCTCTGCGTGATCTGTTGCCCCACGCCCGGGTAGCTGGTCAGGTCCGCCGCGAGCCCGCGGCCTTGAGCACCACGGGCTGCTAGGTCCTATTCCGTCGCCGTCTCGCTAGTGGAGCGAGCGCTGCCACCAGCAAGAAGGCCGCCGTTCCGCCGCGTGGAGAACGCGAGCCGAGGGCGCATGCACAGCCGGTCGAGCCGGCCGCGCCACTCGTGGTCGATCCGCCAGTGGCGCTCTTTCCCGTCGCTCCACCCGCGCCAACTCCACTCCCGTTCGAGGTGCCTCCGCTTCCGGCCACGATGTTGCCGCCAGATCCCTGGTTGGCACCACCCGTGCCGATGAGTCCACCGCCTCCGGTTGCGCCGCCGGTCCCCACGCTGACACTACCTCCCGAGCCGCCCGCGCCCCCGGTGGTTCCACTCGTCCCCGCCGTTACCGACCCGCCGCCGCCACCGCTACCGATGCTGCCGCCGCTGCCGGTACTGCCACCGCTCCGCGGGCTGCCACCGCTGCCAGGGCTACCGCCCGTGCTGCCGCCGCTGGTGTTGCCACCGCTGCCAGGGTTGCCACCGCTGCCGGTACTGCCACCGCTTCGGGAGCTACCACCGCTGCCCGTGCTGCCGCCGCTGCCCGTGCTGCCGCCGTTGCCCGTGCTGCCGCCGTTGCCGGTTGTGTTTCCGCCGGTTCCGGTCGTCGCGGCGCCGTATTCGTAGGCGCCAAGGTCTGGCGCCGCGCCGACGAAGAGGAGACCCACATCGGTGCCCTTGTCGATCATCTTGCTACCGGCTGTCAGCTTCATGAAAGTGCAGGCCGCCGGCATGCCGCCATCTGCTTCGCGGGGGCCGGTGCAACCGGTGTCCGACGTGCTGGCGAAATCGGTGGCCGCCGGGGTAATCCCCAGGTCCCAGGTGTTGAACGAAGTGTCGACCCCGTTCATGTTGGCATTTTTGTTGGGAAAGCCGATGTTGTTTCGCATGATGTGCACCTTGCTGCCCGTCAAGGTAATTCCATCCGTCGCAATGGTTCTTCCGTCGGATTCGAACGTAGCGGCCAGCATGTTGTACTGGGTGCCGTTGTTGTAGGACGTGTTGTTGTACCAGGTATTACCGCCCGACGAGTGGTTCGCGTAGAACCCCGAAGCCTTGTTCTTCCATGCGACGTTGTTTTGGACGATGTGCCGAATACCGGTTCCGCTGCTTCCCATTTTGAACCCGTTGCCGTTTCCAGAAGAGGGACTGGTAGAGCCGCCATTGGCGTATCCGTTCTGGATGGCCCAGCTGTTCTCAACAAGGACGGGGACTTCTTGGTAGATGAGGTCGTACCCGTCATCGGAATCGATCCACGCGCGACATCCGCGGATGATGGTACTGGGACCGCTGGTTTGATAATGAACACCAAATCCGTCGCCGTTCTGCCCGTCGCCCTGACTGCCATCCTTGTCGTAGTTGTCGTGCGAATCGCAATTCAGAATCANNCTCGAAGGTGTTGTTGCTTGCATTCTTGGTGCGGAGCATGGAGTAGGAGTGGTCGCCACTGGCTCCAACCGCACCGTTGGCGATCTCGAGTCCCTTGAGGTGCATCCAGCTCCCGGTCACGAGGACGGCGGGAACGTCGGCCGCCGTGTTGGTCGTCTGGTACTTCGAGAAGTCGAGAACAGGCACCTCGCCCTGATAGGCCCAAATCTTGGTGCGGTTGGTGTCCGAGGTTCCGCTCCTCGAGAGCGTGATCTGGGTCGTGCTGTAGTAGGTTCCCCCGCGCAGCCACACGGTATCTCCCGCGGCCGCGGCGTTGTTTCCCTTCTGCAAGGTGGCAAAGGGTTTGTCGATCGTGCCAGCATTCGAATCGCTGCCCGTCGTGGCCACGTAGTACTCGCTGGCGGACGCATTCTTCGTGGCGCACAGGCCCAGGCCGACGACGAGGCACAGCAGGAAGGAATGACGCCGAACCGTTTTCGACGGGCGTTCAACGGATTTCATCGAGGCTCCTTTGTACACGACGGGAATGCCGCGCAGTGCTAGGTTTCCTGCGCGCGCAAAACTCAGACATAGTGGCGGTGGCGCGGCCCCACCGAACGGCTCATCGCGTTCCCCAGAAAGGCTATGGTTCGCCAAGAAGTCATCCGCGGGCCATGTGGCCCGACGGCGACGACGAATCGCAGAGCAAGGATGAAGCTAAAATTCTTGGTGCCGGAGCTCGAGCATCGCTATCGTCCGCTCTTGGAAGCGGTTCGTCATTGCGCGAGGCCCAGGACCTCTCAATGTGCGAGCCGGGACCCATGCTTGGATGAGGCCATCTTGCAAATACGATGGACTTGATCTGTCTCAACAAACGTCGCAACCGTCGCCAGGTCTTGGACAGAGTCGGCCATCACCGCCGCCACATTGAGGTCAATGAGGGTCATCAGCGTGACCTGCAGAATGCGGCCCATCCGCTCCGCTCCTTCGAGCAGTTGAAAAAGTCGCTTGCGAATTTTGAGCATGGGCGGTCTGCCGGTGGGGAAGCCGCTCAATCCCGGGGGCGAAGGTCAATCATCACCGCAGCTTTCTTCTCGTTCACGCCTGCGCACGACCTCGACCTCACCTTCCGCGCAGGATAGACTGCGTCTCGGCTCCCGGATGACCAGGTGACGAAGGAAAACCCGATGATCTGTCGCACTGTCCCGGCATTCGTACTTGCCGGACTGTTGGCCCTGTCCGGCTGTGCCTATCGCGCACAACCGTCAGCCAGTGGCAGTGAGCGTGCCGCGCCTGCCCACGCACGTATCGCCCCAAGCAAGTCGCTGGAAGAGCTGCAGCGGGAGTTCGTCGACCTGCGCTTCGGCATGTTCATCCACTTCGGGCTCCTCACCTACACCGGCACATGGGCGCAGGCGAACCTGGATAGCAAGCAGTTCAACCCCACGGGCCTCGATGCAGGCCAGTGGGCCGACGCCGCGGCCTCTGCCAAGATGAAGTACGGCGTGCTCACCACCCGGCATCACGACGGCTTCGCCTTGTGGCCGAGCCGCGCCGGTGACTTCAACGTGGGCCACATCCTCTGGCGCAATGGCAAGGGCGATGTCGTGCGCGAGTACGTGGAGGCGTTTCGCAGCCGGGGCCTTCTGCCCGGCCTCTACTACTCGATCTGGGACAACACGGCGGGCGTCAGCGCCGGTCAGCTCACGCCCGCGAAGCTGGCATACATCAAGACGCAGATCACCGAGCTGCTCAGCAACTACGGCCCGATCCCCATCCTGGTCATGGACGGCTGGTCCTGGCAGATGGGCCA
>PNBO01000268.1:0-492 GCA_003136095.1 Myxococcales bacterium | reverse complement strand
GGCAACGACTGGTTCTGGGCGCCCGGCATCGGCGGCCTGATGACAGTCGAGGACGTGGTCACCCGGCACCTTGGAGACCTGGAAGCGAAGTGGACCAATTTCGTGCTCAACTGCCCCCCCAACCGCGACGGCATCCTGGATCCCACTATCGTCACGCTGCTGCGCGACGTGGGCGCGGCCTGGAGCCCGAACCTCGCGCGTCCGCCGCTGCCCGCCCAGGGCCCGCAGAACGAGCACCCGTACACGCCGGTGTCGGCCACGGCCAGCAGCGGCGACGCGAACAATGCGATCGACGGCAAGAACGACACGGAATTCATCAGCATGTGGGAGCCCAAAGCCGCGCTGCCGCAGTCGATCACCCTGGATCTCGGCCGGGTGCAGCCCGATGTCGGATGGCTCGGCTGTGTGCCGCGCTACCACCGTGAAAAGAGCGGCAAAGATGGCAACGTCACGTCATACCGGGTGCTCACCAGCACCGACGGCAACAACTTC
>PNBO01000239.1 GCA_003136095.1 Myxococcales bacterium | reverse complement strand
TCCTCGTCGTCGGGGCCGACGTTCACCACGAGGATGGAATCCGGCTTGCCCACCGGGCGCGCCGACAGCAGCGCCACCACGACATCCCCCTCGGCGTAAAGGCCACGCGCGATGCCGCTGACCAGGGCCAGCTTCAGCTTCTCGGTGCGGCCGAGATCGTACTGGGGCAGCGGAATGACCGGCACGCCCGACGCCTCGACGACCGCGCGCTGGGCCTCGCTGACCACCGCCTGGACCAGCTTCTTGCGCGCGCCGGACTTGCCACGAAAAACCTCCTCGGGCAGCAGCAGGTCACCGACGTAGAGCAGGTGATCGAACGACCGCTTCGAGGCCAGACTGATGGCCGCCTTGATGATCTCGAGGTGGGTGGTGCGCGTTTTCGCCATGGTGGCTACCGAACCGCTTCATGTTACGCCAACATCCCTTGGGCGAAAAGCCACCATCGACGGATGTTTAACCACAGAGAGCGCAGAGAGCCCAGAGGCCGGAAGAGGAAGGGCGGGGTTTCCGGATCCGGATCCGAACCCATTCCATCTCATCCGTCTCTGCGCTCTCTGCGCTCTCTGTGGTTTGTTCCCGTCCTATTGCAGACGCCGGTACGCCTCGGTTCGGTCTTCCCAGGCGAACCCGCTTGCCGTGCGGCTCAAGTGGATGATGCGCAGCTCGGGCAGGCGGGTCAGTACCTCGTCCAGATCCGGCGCCTCCTCGCGCCGCGCCTGTCCGACGATGCGTTCGCCGCCGAAGCGATAGGCGCCCGTGAGTGGCAGCGGCGGGCGCGCCAGCAGGAAATGCAAGCGCCCGGCCAGATCGTGCGGTAGCCAGACGAAGGAGGCCGGCACGTCCGCAATGACCACGAACCCGACCTGCGGCTTGGGCCGATGGGGCAAGAGCTTGAGCGCCAGGTCCAGGTCCTTCACGCCGCCGCGCACGAAGAAGAGCCGGTAGCCGCGCAGGAGTCCGTCGCTCACGGCCGCGTCCGCCGTGGCCACGGCCTGGCGGTAGAGCCTCACCTCGCCCGCGCGATGGTTTCCCGCCAAGAGGCCAAGGCAGAGCAGGAAAGCCACGGCGAATCCGGCGGCGAGGCCGCTCGCGGCCTCCAGCGCTAGCGCCGCCAGCAAGAACAGCCCGGCCGCGGGCAAATAGAAGTAGCGCGCACCCACCACCCATCCGGCGGCGGGCAGCGGCAGCAACGTGACGGCGACCCAGACCAGTGCGAAGCCGGCGAGCGCGCTCCGGCGCCAGGCCACGATCGTGACGGTGGCCAAGAGCGAAACGCCCGCCGCCCACGCCAGCCATTCGGGGAGAGGCGCGTAGGCGGTGACGGCGTGGACGAGCCCGCTGGCGAGTTGGACACCGCAGGCCCACCACGGCGCCGTGGGATCGTTGGTGCCGCCGAGACCGCCCAGCACCAGGAAGCGCGCGGCAAGGTAGATGGCCGCCAAGGCGGAGTGCGGGATGATCGCGATCAACCCGCGCGGCAGCGACGGCGCCCCGCCCTGCAGCCTGGCGCGAAACCACAGTCCGGCAAACAGCAGCACGGGCAGAACCAAGGCGGTTTCCTTGCTGAAGTAGGCCACCGCGGCCAGGCAGACGGAAAGCCACCGCCCCCACCTCGTGCCGGAAAGGAAGGCCACCACCGAACCCAGGATGGCGGCCACGGCCAAAAGATCCGTGTTCGCGGAAAACCACAACGCGGCTTCGCGCTCGGCGGGCGCCGCGAAGAAGAGAGCTCCGGCAAGAAGCGCGGACCGCCGGGCCAGGCCCAGAGCGCGCCCCAAGGCGGCCAGCAGCACCGCGCACAGCAGGTGGAGCAGAAAGGAGGCGAGCGCGAAGACCCAAGCCTGCCCGCCTGAAAGCCGCTCGATCACCCACCATAGCAACATCGGAAGCGGCCGGTAGTACTCGCCACCGTGTTTGTCCGCCATGAAGGCCAAGAGCGGGTTGGCTTCTAGGTGGGCGAACGCGCGGAAGATGTAGTCGTCACCGAGGAAGGTGGTGGCCACGGCAAAATCCCAGCCGACGATGGCCAGCAGTGCGGCGGCTCCGAGAATCCAGACCAACTGTCGTATGCGCGAAGGCGAAACCATGGCTCCAGCTTACGGTCGGCGGGCATCTGGCGGCAGGCGGCCATGAAACGTCCAGCCGCGAAGTATCATCTTAGTAGAGTGGACGCATTCCCCACAAAACATCTGCTGCCTGACCCAGCCTTTTCCGCGATGCCGCTCTCTTGGGAAACTTCGCGATGAAGCCGCAGCAGCCCCGCGCAGCGATCTGGTGAAAGGACCTTCTCGATGTTCGCAAGACGCCTCCTTCTCTTCTGGCTCATCGTCGCCGCCGCCGGGGCGAATTCCGCGCCCGCCCTGGCGCAACAGCTCTCTGGCAATGGGGTGGTGGAATACCAGCTGGTGCACAAGCTCCACAAGGTCGTCGGGCGCAGCAAGGCCATGGCGGTGCGCGGAACCGTGGACGCCTCCGGTCTCAAAGTCATGGCGCGCACCCAGGTCGGCACTTTCGACAGCGAAAACACCAATCGCGACGAGCACATGATGGAGGCCGTCGAGGGCGCCAAGTACCCGTGGGTGGCGGTGCGGGCGGCCCTGCCCGGCTACAAGCTGCCGACCTCCGCGAACACGACCAAGGTCACGGTGCAAGGCGCGGTCGAATTACACGGGGTCACGGTCAATCACCCCATCGCTCTCAGCGTGGAAACCAAGGATGGCGTCCACTTCCAGGTGCGCTTCGAATTCGTCGAGAGTCTGACCGCGCACAAGATCGAGCGCCCCAGCTTGTTCTTCGTGCCGGTCGACGACGCCATCACCATCACGGGCACCGCCGTGATCACGGCGAAGCAGTAGTCCGCAGTCGATCACCTGTGCGACACTGGCGGGCGTGAGCGAGGACGCCACCCAAGGTTCCGCCCCGTGCCTGCGCTTTGTCGCCGGCACCATCGAGATCGCCGGCCTTCCGGCGAACACGGCGGGTCTGCCCGGCGGCTGTGCCTGGGACGAGCGCAGCGCCTGCTGGCGCGCGCCGGCGTGCCGCTACGCGGACATCGTGCGCGGCTTGCGGGCGCTGGGTCTCGCCTATGCCGACGAGGCGCGCCACTATGACACCCTGACGACTGCGGCGCTGGTCCATCGCGAGCCGCGCCCCTATCAGACCGCGGCCTTGGCCGCCTGGCGCATTGCCGGGTTTCGTGGCGTGGTCGTGCTGCCCACCGGCGCGGGCAAGACCCTGGTTGCCCACCTGGCCATCGACGATCGCAAGCGCTCCACGCTGGTGGTCACGCCGACCCTGGATCTCGTCCACCAGTGGCACGACGGCCTCCGCGCCACCTTCGGCGCCAAGATCGGCATCGTGGGCGGCGGCGACTACGACGTGCAAGCCCTGACCGTGACCACGTACGATTCGGCCTACCTGCACATGGAGCACCTGGGCTGCCGCTTTGGCCTGGTGGTGTTCGACGAGTGCCACCACTTGCCCGGCGAAAGCTACGCCCTGGGCGCGCGCCTGTGCCTGGCGCCCTTTCGTCTCGGTCTCACGGCCACGCCCGAGCGCACCGACGGACGCGACCCGCTCATCGACGAACTGGTCGGCCCCATCGTCTACCGCAAGGACATCGTCGAGCTGACCGGCGAGTACCTGGCCGACTACGAAACCGTGCGGGTCAGCGTCGATCTCTCCGCCGACGAGCGCGCGGAATACGAGCGCGAGCGCGGCCTCTACCGGCAGTTCTTGCGCGACAACGGCATCGTCATGACGGGCCCACGTGGCTTTTCCGATTTCATCATCCGCTCGTCGCGCACCGAGGAAGGGCGCCGCGCCTTCGCCGCCTACCGCCGCCAGCGCGAAATCGCCTTCACCGCGCCGGCCAAGCTCGACTACCTCGAGCGCCTGCTGCACCAGCACCGGCGTGACCGGACGATTGTCTTCACGCAAGACAATGCGACGGTCTATCTGCTCTCACGCCGCTTCCTCATCCCGGCCATCACCCACCACACCAAGGTCAGCGAGCGCAGTGCCATCCTCGCGGCCTTTTCCCAAGGCCAGTACGCTGCGCTTGCCACCTCGAAGGTGCTCAACGAGGGCGTCGACATCCCCGAGGCCAACGTGGCCATCGTCATGTCGGGCAGTGGCTCGGTGCGCGAGCACGTCCAGCGTCTGGGCCGCATCCTGCGCAAGGGGGAAGGCAAGCGCGCCGTGCTCTACGAGCTCGTCACCGGGGGTACCAGCGAATCCATGACCAGCATGAGGCGTCGCGATCACGTTGCTTACCACTGATCTCGTCCACGTCCGCCGTCGCGGCGACCGTTTGATCGTCGTTCCGATTGCGGAAGCCGAGCGCCCGCGCGCGCGAGAGCTGGCCGCCACTGCGCTGGCACTCGTGCGCGCGCACGTCGGGCTGCCGCGCGGGGCACTGCTCGAGGCGTGGAACCAGGTGGCCATCACGCCCGCCGAGAATCGCCTGGCCCGCGCCCTCTTCAAACTGGCCCTCGACGCCTGCGAATTCGAGGAGAGCGCTGGGCTGGATCCCGTCGAGCTGCGCCGCGAGATCTTCACGTCCGCCGCCGCCGCGCGGGCTTGGGGCCACGACTTCGACCGCGCCGCGGTTCTCGCGGACATCGCGCAAGCCCGCGGCGCGGACATCGACACCATCGAGGAGGCGCTCTACTCCGACCTGCCCACCGCCCACGTTCTGCGCAAGGCCGACCTGCCCTCCCCCGACGGCCTGCTCGCCCGGCACGAGCTGGCCAGCCACCAGGCGGTCCTCCTGCGCGCCGTGAAGGTGCGAGCGCACGTGTTCAGCGCGAACGCCGGCGGTTATCGCGCCCTGTTTCGCAAGCTGAAGTTCCACCGCCTGCTCCATGCCATTACAGAGCTCGACCGCGGCGCCGGTTATGCCATCGATCTCGACGGCCCCATGAGTCTCTTCGAGCAGACGACCAAGTACGGCCTCAGCCTGGCGCTGGCTCTGCCCGCCATCATGGCCTGTGACGCCTGGGAGGTGCGCGCCGACCTACGCTGGGGCAAGGATCGCCGCCCCCTGCGCTGCCACCTGCGCGGCGGCAGGGAATCCTTGCCCAGCGACAACGCCGGCCTGCCCGACGAGGTCGCGGCCCTGCTCGCCGACCTGCGCCAACAGGAATCGCCCTGGCAAGTGTCACCGTCGGAGGCGATCCTGGCCCTGCCCGGCCTCGGCGTGTGCGTGCCCGACCTGGAATTCGTCCACCGTGACAGCGGCCAGCGCGTCTTCCTCGAGGTTCTCGGCTTCTGGAGCCGCGCCGCCGTGTGGAAACGCGTGGAGATGGCCGAGGCCGGCCTGCCCTTTCCCGTCGTCTTCGCGGTCAGCAAGCACCTGCGGGTGAGCGAGGAGATCCTCCCCGCCGACGCCCCTGCCGCCCTCTACGTCTACGCCCGCACCATGAATGCCCGCGCCGTGTTCGAGCGGGTAGAAGCGGTGGCGGGACGACTCGTGCCTGCGGTGGAATGATCCGGATTTTCACCACAGAGAGCACAGAGGTCACAGAGGCCGGAGGGGAACGGGTTTCCGGATCCGGAATCCGAACCATTTCTTTCTCCGCACCCTCTGCGCTCTCTGCGCTCTCTGTGGTGAAACCTATTTCGGCGTCGCGGCCAGGGCCTGCTTGAGGGCTTCATTCTTGGGATCGGTTTCCAAGCCGCGCTCGAACATGTTGCGCGCCTTGGCGTTTTCGCCGGCCTGGCGATGCAGGTTGCCCAGCGCCAGGTAGACCTGGGCCTTGGTGATGCCCGCCGCCTTCTCGTCGAAACTCTGCAGGAGCAACGTACGCAGGAAGCGGCGGGCCGACTCGGCGTCGTTCTGACGGAGGGACAAGCGCGCCAGCGCGCCGAGCACGCGGGCCTGGGTCGGATCGATCTGGTAGGCGGCGGTGTAGCGCTGCTTCGCGGTCGCCAGATCCCCACGCGCCTCGGCGAAACCGCCGAGCAGGCATTGCAGGCGCGCAACGTCCTTGGGGCGCTTGGCCTTGCCCATCTGCTCGACGAGCTGGCCCAGCACGAACTCGCCCTCGTCCACACGGCCGGAGGCGATGAGCGCCCGCCCCAGGTTCTCCTGCACCGAGAGATCGGCCGGTGCCAGCTTGGCCAGGCGTTCGAGCGGCGCCACCGCCTCGCCCGGCTTGGCGAGCGGCCCGAGGAAGATCGCAGCCATCTCGGAGAGAATCGTCTTCTGCTTGGCCTCGTCCGGCTCCAGCTCCAGCCGCGCGCGAAGCTGCGTCACGAGCTGGGCGTAGTCCCCCGTCTGGCGCGCCAGCGTCTCCAGCGCCATGACCGCGGGCATCCAGGTCGGGTCGTTGGCCAGCGCGATCCGGTAGAGGGCCGCGACGTCGTCGGGGTTGGCGCCGGTCGCGGCGCGCACGGCCGCGCGCCGGCAGAAGACGTCGGCCTTGTCTTGGGGGCTCGTGGCCGCTTCGGACGCCTTCTCGAGCGCCTGGGTTGCTTCCGACCAGCGCTCCTTGCTCTCGTGGATGCGCGCCACCGCCATGAGCGACGAGAAATGCTCCGGGTCGCGCGCGAGCACGGCGCCCAGGGCTTCGAGCGCGCTCTCCTCGGCGCCCAGCTTCTCGCCCCAGATCGCGGCCACCTTCACCCGGCAGGAGAGCTCGCCCGCGCGGTTGCCAAGCTTGCCTTCGGCCTCGGCACGATGCTCGAGCAGCTCGATGAGCTCGTGCCAGCGTTCGAGCGAGGTAAGCAGGCGTTCGGTTTCGGCGAAGGCCGCCGCGTTGTTCGGGTCGGCCACGAGGATCTGCTGCAGGTAGACCAGCGCGCGATCGCCATCCTGCAATCGCTCGGCCGCGTTGCTGGCCAGTTTCGCCAGCACGGCGAGCTGCTCGTCGCCGCCCAGCACCGCCGACTGGCGCAGCAGCGCCTCCTCCAGGGCCGCGAAGTCGCTCCGCCGCTCTTCCAGCTCGACCAGCATGGCCAGTGCCCGCCGGTCACCCGGCTTGGCATCCAGCGCCTCCTTGACCGCGTCTACCGCACCCTCCACATCGGCGAGCGGGCCGGCCTTGATCGCGGCCACCTGCAAGAGAACAGCGCAACGCGGCTGGCTGTCGTCGAGCATGCGGGCCTTTTCGCGCAGGATCTCCACCTGGTTCTCCCGCTGCCCCGCCGCCTCGAAGAGCCGCGCCAGCTCGTCCATGGCGGTCTGGTCGGTCTCGTCACCTTCGCGACCCAGACGCCAAGCCGCGATGGCCGCGTTCAGATTGCCGATGCCCTCGTGCAGGCTCGCCGCCTCGGCGTAGAACATGAGCCGGCGCGAGGGATCGAGATCGAGCGCGCCTCGCCGTTCGAGGATCCCGGCCAGACGCTGGCTGTCGCCGCGACGGCGATAGAGCGCGTCCAGCGCCTCGAGCGCGCCCGCGTTGTCGCGGTCGGCCTCCAGCACGCGCACGTAGAGCTGCAGGGCCGCCTCCTCGTTCGCTGGCTCGGCCGATTGCAGGCGCAGCCGGGCCGCCCGCATGGCCATCTCCGCGAACATCATGGGCTCGGTGGCCTCGAGCACCGCCTCGATGCGCTTCGCGGCCTCGACCCCGGCGCCCGCCGCCTCGGCCACGCGTTCGAGGTTGTCCACCGTTTCCTGCGAACCTGGCTCGGCCAGCAATGCCCTTCCCAGGACGTCGAGGGCGCGCGACAGATCGCCCAGCTTGCTTTCGCAGATCTCGGCAATACGGCGCAGCAGGGCCGCCTTGTCACTGCCGTCCTCGACCACGGCCAGCCGCGCCTCGAGCAAGGCGCAGAGCCCGGCGAAATTGCCTTCCTCCTCGGCGAGCGGCTCGAGAATGTCGAACGCCTCGACCGGCGGATCCTTGCCGAGCGCCAGCGTGCGCAGCGCGGTGACGGCCCGATCCAGCTTGGGAGCCGCATCGAGCGCGGAGCGGAACGCGCTGATGGCGCCATCGCGATCCGCGAGCGCGCCCAGGCGCAACTCGCCGAGCGCGGCCCAGTACTCCGCCTGAATCGCCGGATCGGTCGCGACCTCCGCCTCGCGGGCGAGCACGTCGGCCAAATCGTGGTCGCGGCCCAGCCCGCGCAAGAGAACTTCCTGTCGCGAGAGTGCCAGGCCCTCGCCGCTCGGCAGGGTCTCGACCTCGCGCCACAATTCCAGCGCGCGCTCGGGCTTGCCGAGGGTGTGTTCGTAGAGCCCGGCCAGGCGACAGCCGAGCTTGAGTTGCAGCTCGCTGTCGTAGACCGCCTTGAGCCGTTCCTCGTAGACCTCGGCCAGCCCATCGAAGTTGCCGGTTTCCCCGGCCAGCCGCTCGAGGCTGGCGGTCACGTCCGCGCTCGCCGGATCCTCGGCCAGGGCGCGCGCCCAGGTCGCGAAGGCCGCGGCCCGATCGCCCAGCGCCGCTTCCTCGACCTGCGCGATGTCGGCCAGGACGTCGAGCCGCGCGGCGGGGATGTCCACCACCGACAGGCGCAAGCCCAGGCATTCGCACAACGGCTTCCATTCCTGCCCGAGGCGCAGCAGTGGCTCGATCACGTCGAGGGCGAGGAGGCGGCAGTCCTCACCGCGAGCCAGTTCCCACAGGGCCGTGCGCGATTCGGCATGGCCAGGGTTGCCTTCGAGGATGCGCCGGTAGCGGGCGATGGCGTCCTGCAGGTCGAGCAGCTCGTGCTGGGTGACGTGCGCGGCCTGGAAGAGCAGCGTGTCGCGCTCGGCCGGCGCCGCCNNGTGCTCGGCGGCGTCGGAGAGTTGCCCCAGTTTCTCGTCGAGCAGCTCGGCCGCCTGAAAGTGCAGTGCGCGCAGCAGGCGTGCATCCTTGCTGCAATCGATCTTGTGCTGGAGGGTCTCCACCAAATCCTGCCAGGCCCCGGTGGCGGCATAGAGTCGCGCCAGGGCATCCAGTGCCTCCACGTCCTCCTGGTCGAGGTCGAGGACGGCACGCCAGGACGCGATGGCCTTGACGAGGTCGCCGAGCGGCGCCTCGTAGAGACCGGCCATGCGGCGAATCAGCGCCTCGCGCCGGGGCGTTTCCATCACGACCTCGGCGTGCTTCTCCAGGGTTTCGCACAATTCGGCGGTGCGCCCCGCGTCCTCGAGCAAACGCTCGAGGGCGACGAAGGCGTCCTGGTGATCGGGGCGCGAGGCCAGGGCCGCGCGCCAGGCTTCGATGGCCCGCTCCGGGTCCTTGATCCGGGCGTCGAGGATGTTGGCCTTGAAGGCGCACAGATCCGCGCTGAGGTCGGGATCGACGGCCAAGGCCACCCCCTTGTCGAGAATGGCCACCAGCGCCTCGAACTCGCCGAGGCCCGCTGCCTGCGACTCGACCTCGACCAGGGTTTCCGCGTTGGTCACGTCCTCGAGCCACGCGCGGCCGCGCGCGGCCAGCGACTCCGGCTGGCGGCCGAGGTGCATTTCGAG
>PNBO01000188.1 GCA_003136095.1 Myxococcales bacterium | reverse complement strand
CTTAGTCACGTCCGGCCACGCCGTAGCCGCCGTTTGACAATCTTCCGAAGGGCTGGCACATAACGCCGACGCAACCCGCACCGGGCCGCGCCGCGGCGGCCGGATTGGAAGAGACGACATGGCGCTCCTACACCAGCTGATACACATCTTTCTGCACCTCGACGCGCACCTCGACGCGTGGGGCACGGCGATCGGACCGCTGCTGTACCTCGTGCTGTTCCTCATCATCTTCTGCGAGACCGGGCTCGTGGTCACGCCGTTCCTCCCGGGCGACTCGCTCCTGTTCGCAGCCGGCGCGCTCGCGGCGAGGCCGGGGTTCCCGCTCGATATCGGCTGGGTCGTGCTGTTGTTGAGCGTCGCCGGCGTGCTCGGGAACATGGTCAACTACTGGATCGGCTACCGGGTCGGCCCCAAGGTATTTTCGAGCGAGAGCTCGAAGCTGTTCAACAAGAAGTACCTGCTCAACGCGCAGGCGTTCTACGAGCGATACGGCGGCAAAACCATCGTGCTCGCGCGCTTCATCCCGATCATCCGGACGTTCGCCCCGTTCGTGGCCGGCATCGGGAAGATGTCGTACCCGCGCTACACGGTCTACAACCTACTCGGCACGCTCCCGTGGGTGGGCGGCTTCGCGTTCGGCGGATACTTCTTCGGCAACCTACCGACGGTGAAGCGCAACTTCCATTTTGTGGTGGTCGCGATCATCGTCATCTCCGTGATGCCGGCGGTGATCGGGTATATGCGGGAGACGCGTCGCGCCGCGTGAGCGTACCTGCTAGCGTCGGTCCTTTCGCGCGTTGGAAATTTGAGCGCCACTTTCGCATTGCCTTATTACATCTCGGAATGTCCGATACCTCGAGCGAGCAACGAAAGGAAGATGTGAATTCCTTGTCGCTGCCTCTCGTTCGCTGTGCTGTACTGCGGTCGCATGAACGACGGTCACCGACGTTTGGGACAGGGCGCCGCCACCGCGCTGGTGGTGGCCAACATGGTGGGCACCGGGGTGTTCACCACCAGCGGCATTCTCATGGGCATTCTGGGCTCGCCCTGGCTGGTGCTGCTGACCTGGCTGCTCGGCGGCGTCGTCGCGCTCCTGGGCGCGCTCTGCTACGGTGCCCTGGCGCAGCGGATCCCGGAGTCGGGCGGCGAGTACGTCTTCCTGTCGCGCACCCTGCACCCCGGGGCGGCCTTCGTCGCCGGCTGGCTCTCGCTCATCGTCGGCTTCGCGGTGCCTCTCGGCGCCCTGGCCTTCGCCTTCGCGGAGTACATGCGACCGTGGCTGCCGGCCTTCGCCAGCCCGCGCGTGGTGGCGACGTTGCTGCTCATCGGTGCCTCGCTGCTCCACCTCGGCTCGTTATCGTTCGGCGCGCGGGTGCAGGCCGCGGTGGTGGTGGCCGAGGTCGTGCTCATCACCTTGTTCGCGGCCTTCGGGCTGGGACGGCTCTATCCCGATGGCTTTCACACCACGCCCCTCGCGGGCAACTTCGGCAAGATGGGCCTGGCCCTGGTGATTGTTTCGTTCAGCTACCTCGGCTGGAACGCGGCGGTCTACATCGGCGGTGAGGTCAGGGATCCCGAGCGCAACCTGCCGCGCTCGCTCATCTACGGGACATCGGCCGTGACGCTGCTCTATCTGGCGCTCAATGCCCTGTTCGTTTTCGCCGCGCCAGGGCAGGTGCTCGCCGGGCGCATCGACGTGGCACATGTCGCGGCCACTGCCGTGGGCGGTCCTTGGCTGGCCATGGCGGTGTCGGCCCTGGTCGCGCTGGCCCTCGCGTTGTGCGTGTCCGCGCTGACCATGACTGGCCCGCAGGTGGCCGCACGCATGGCGGCTGACGGCCTCTTGCCGCGTGCCTTCCGGGCCGCGGCCGGGCGGCCGCCGCGCGTGGCCCTCCTGGCCCAGCTTGGCCTCGGCCTGCTCGCGTTGTGGACCGCGACGTTCGAGGGAATTCTCACCTACGTGGGCTTCACCCTGGGCATCAGCACGCTTGCCACGATCATCGGGCTGTGTCGCATTCGGCTCAAAGAGGGCCCCGTGCTGCACGTTCCAGGCTGGCCGTGGGTTCCAGGCCTTTTCATGGCCTTTGTGGCTTGCTCCACGATCTTCACCGTGGTGCAGAGGCCATTCGAGGGGCTCGTCGGTCTTGCCACGCTGGGGCTTGGTGCCGCCGCCTACACTCTGCGCCAGCACGGCCGGTCGGCGAGAATCGGAGCGACTCCGCCAGCGAGTCCGCCCCCGGCCGTCTGACGGCCTGCGGGACAAGGCATGGCGGGGACATTGGTTTCCATCCCAGCGGCTTGGTAGGCTTGGCCGTGCACGGAGCCCTGATGAAGAAGACGCTATCCCCGAAACCTTGGCTTTTTCCTCGCCCGGTGTTGCTCGTGACCACGCGCGACGTCGCCGATAAGGACAACATCATCACGGTAAGCTGGGCTGGCATGGCTTGCACGCACCCGCCCATGCTCACCGTTTCCCTGCGCAAGTCCCGGCACAGCCACGCCGTCATCCTGGCGACCAAGGAATTCGTCGTGAACATCCCCACCTCGAAACAGCGCGAGGCGGTCGAGCTGTGCGGCACATCCTCCGGCAAGGACACCGACAAGTTCTCCCTCTCCGGGCTGAGCAAGGTGCCGGCTTCCGTGGTCGCGGCCCCCCTCATCGCCGAGTGTCCCATCAACCTCGAATGCAAGGTCCGGCACGTGCTGCCGCTGGGCAGCCACGACCTCTTCGTCGCGGAGATCGTGAAGACCCACGTCCTGCACGCCATCCTGCGCGAGGAAGGCGGGCTCAACGATGAGGCGCTGGATTGCATGGCCTGGGGTTCGGAGGAGTTCTTCAAGGTCTTCACGCAACGCAAACATCTTCTTGTGCCCCGTTTCCAATAGCGCGCGCTCGTGTATCCTGATTCTTAGGCCTGAATGAGTGACGCGCCGCCAGAAAAGCCGGGCTCGCCCGCCCCGAAAGCGCAACCCGGTCGTCCAAGCGTCGTGGGGCCGGCCAAGCCCACCCCGCCGGCTCCCACGGTCCAGGCGGTGCGGGAAGGCCTGGCAGCTCTGATCAAGTCTGCCGCGCCTGTCGCCCAAGCCCGCCCGGTTCAGATGGGCGCCGCGGCCCCGGCCAAGTCAGCCTCGCCCATTCCGCCGACGCGGCCGGTGCAGCCGAGCGCCGCGGCCTCGGCCAAGTCAGGCTCGCCCGTTCCGCCGACGCGGCCGGTGCAGCCGAGCGCCGCGGCCCCGGCCAAGTTCGCCTCGCCCATTCCGCCGACGCGGCCGGTGCAGCCGAGCGCCGCGGCCCCGGCAAGGTCTGCCTCACCCGTTCCGCCGACGCAGCCGGTTCGTCCGAGCCCCGCGCTCCCAGTCAAGGGGGCGGAGCCTGTTGCGAAACCGCGGGTGGTTCGTCCGCAGGCCGAGCCCCCGAAGAAGCCGGTCTCGCCCCCGCCGGAAGCCCAAGCTGCAGAGCCGCCACCGGAAGAGCCGGCCTCGCTGGCCCCGAAAGCCAAGCGTGGTCGTCTGTACGTTGTGGCGATCGTCATCATGGTCGTTGGCCTTGGCCTGCTGGTGGGCCAGCTCCTCGGGTGGTTTGGGGAGGAGGAGGGAGCGCGGGAGTTCCGGCGCACCCTCTTTTCCCAGAAGAAGAGCAAGCTCGCGCCCGCCACCAAGCTGGGCGTCGAATACCACTTCGATCGCAACGAGATCGTGGACAACCGGCTCGTGGAATCACGGATCGTTGGGCTAGCCGCGTCGGGCAACTTGGTCGCCTTTGACGCGGAATCCTACGCCTTGCGCGGCGAGAAAGTCCTGCAGCGGCGCGCGACCTGCCTGGGGCCCACCGAGAACGACCGCGTGCTCGTGGGTATCGCCAATGGCTGCATCGTGCGCGTTGCGGCGGCCGATCTGGCCATCGAGCGAGTCGACGACGTGCCGGGCGTGCCCCGCTGGATCGGGAAACGCGCCAAGGACGGGGCGCTGGTCGTCGCCTATCAGGTCGACCCGGCCGCGACGGCGAGTGTTCGCCTCAGGGACTTGGGGCGTGGCCGGACCTACGAGGTTGCCGCCTCGACAGTCCTCTTCCTCGACAGCAAGGATAACCTGTGGATTGGCAATGGCGACCGGGCGCAGGTTCTCGATCTGGAAACCGGCGTGCGCACGGAACTGGACTGGAAGGGCGGATGGCCAGGCGTGGCGGGCTTTGCCGAGCTCGGCGACGGGCAGGTGTGGGCGTTCGGTGGCAAGCCGCGAACCGGCGAGACGTCTAGTTTCGTCGCGCGGGTGCGGCCTGGAGCCAAGCCGGTCTCGCTCTATCAGGTGGCGAGCAAGCATCAGCCAGCATCCGCGCCCACCTCGCCGATCACCCACGTCCTCGAAGACACGGTGGCCGGGCAGGTCATCATTGTATCGCACGACAGCGTCTCCGTCACCGACCGCAGCCTGGGCACCTGGAAGCCGCTCGATGCGCTCGGGGCCAGTCATCGCGAGGAGGGCGCGCTCTTCTCCCTGGGTCAGGCTCACCGGACGAGCCGCGGAGGGGTGCTGCTCAATCTCGCACGCGGCGGGTTCATGGAGATCACGTCCGAGTACACGCACCGTCACCTCCTCGAAGGTCAGTACTCGGTGTCAAGGCCTTTCGAAATCGTCCGCCTGGAGAAGGGCATGGCGTTCTTCGGCGACGGTGGCCCGAGCTTCTACGCCGGGGGCGAGTGGCGGGCGCTCCCCGATCCCATCATACCCCCGGCGGAACTCCTGGGCCTGGCCCGGCCGGGGGAAATCGAGCGGATCTGGGCCGCCATGCTCACCATTCCCCTCGATGGCGAAACCAGCTACGTGCTCGCCAAGGCCGGGGTGCCCCGACACTATCTGGGGCACATCCACGGGCTGCGCGACACCTTCCTGACCGCGCGCTGGGACGGCAAGAGCCTGACCACGCTGGGCCGCGAGGACCTGCCCATCGAGCCCGCCGACACCTTCTCAACGCCGGACCGGCAATTGTGGAACGTCGACGATCAAGGGCTGTGGAGTTTCGCGGGGGGACACTGGAGGCTGGTGATGCGCGCGACCGGCCACGGTGGTGGGGGGATACACGCGAGCACACGGGAATCCTCCGGGGTGCGGGGGATGGCAGGTAGCAGGTCGGCTGTCGGCGAGCCTCTTCACTTTGCCCAGTCCGCGGCGCCCCCCTTCTATGGCCTGCCGAGCTCGGCTTCCAGCTGGGTTCTGGTCCGGCTGGACAAGAACGATGAGGGCGGGATCCCGCTCATCGACGAGCTGCCGGTCGTGCTGGACGGCCGCCGTCTGCTCCTCCACGACCTCACGATCTGGGAAAACAAGAAGGACGAGTTCTTGCTGGCCACCGACCACGGGCTTTGCCTCTTCAACGTCAAGTGGGGGACCTGCGAGAGCAAGCGCCCCGCAGGCCTCGCCGACGAGGCCACCATGTTCATGCGCGACCGAGACAAGCGCCTGTGGCTGGCTGGTCGCGGGCTGTGGGTGTTGCGCGACCTCAAGCAGGCCGTTGCCGTGCATCCCGCGATCCCCATGTTGGCCGACACCCGCGTGGTGCTCATGGCCGAGACCGCGGATGGTCGTGTGGTGCTTGGCCTGGAGGACCGGGGCACGATCTTTCTCACGCTGCCGGAAGGCTGGCTCAACCGGCCGCCCGAGTTGCCGGGCGCACCCGCGCCTTGGGAAAGTACGCGTTCGCACGAGCCGTCGTATCAGGACGGGAGCCTCGTCTTGCGCGCGTGTCGGGAGAACGGCGGCCCGGTTCCGGAAGGGGTCACGAGCGCGTTGCTCGCCGATCTGCGCGGTTACGCCGAGTCCGCCGCTGCGCGCGTGCGCGTGGGGATGGAAGCGGCCTTCGAGGGCCGCCCGGACAT
>PNBO01000442.1:2704-2910 GCA_003136095.1 Myxococcales bacterium | reverse complement strand
GGCGTTGGACTTCTCTACCAGCACGGATACTTCCGCCAGGTGATCGACCGGGACGGCGCCCAGCAGGTGCTCTATCCCTACAACGATCCGGGACAATTGCCGGTCACGCCGGTGGTCAATCCAAACGGCGAATGGCTGCGGCTGGAAATCGCCTTGCCGGGCTACTCCGTGTGGGTACGCACCTGGCAGGTCCAGGTCGGCCGGAC
>PNBO01000442.1:0-2698 GCA_003136095.1 Myxococcales bacterium | reverse complement strand
GCCGCGCTTGGCATCAAGCCAGACGTGTGCCATCTCAACGAAGGGCATGCGGCCTTCGCACTGCTCGAGCGCGCGCACAGTTTCATGAAGAAGACTGGGTATTCGTTCGCCGTGGCTTTGGCGGCCACGCGCCCGGGAAATCTCTTTACCACCCACACCGCCGTCGCCGCGGGTTTTGACCGCTTTCCACCGGCATTGGTCGAGCAGTATCTCGGCCGATACGCGCAGGAGGAGCTGGGGCTCTCGCTGCGCGAGTTCCTGGCGTTGGGGCGCCAGAATCCCGACGATGCTGGCGAGCCCTTCAACATGGCCTACTTGGCGATGCGCGGGAGCGGGGCGGCCAATGGCGTCAGCCGATTGCATGGCCAGGTGAGTCGGCAATTGTTCGCGCCGCTCTTCCCCCGCTGGCCGGTAGACGAAGTGCCGATCGGACATGTGACCAACGGCGTGCACATGCCTACCTGGGATTCGGCGGCGGCGGATCAGATTTGGACAGAGGCCAGTGGCAAGGAGCGCTGGCAGGGGACCTCGGCCACCCTGGAGGCGGACCTCCGTTCGGTTTCCGACGAGAAGCTGTGGGCGATGCGCAATACCAGTCGAGAAGCCCTGGTGGAATACGCGCGCGAAAGCATCGGCCGACAGATGGCCGTGGTCGCGGCAGAGCCCGAGGCCATCGCGCGGACCAAGGCCCGTTTGGACCCTGGGATCTTGACCCTCGGTTTCGCGCGTCGCTTTGCCACCTACAAGCGGCCCAACCTCCTGCTGCACGATCCCGGGCGCTTGCTGCGCATCCTCAATCATCCCGAGCGCCCGGCGCAGCTCATCATCTCGGGCAAGGCGCACCCCGCCGATCACGCCGGCCAGGCACTCATTCAGGAATGGATGCGTTTCATCCGTCGTACCGAGTCGACTGCCCGGGTGTTCTTCCTGGCCGATTACGACATGCTGCTGGCTGAACGCATGGTTCAGGGGGTGGATGTCTGGATCAATACGCCACGCAGGCCATGGGAAGCCTGCGGCACCAGCGGCATGAAGGTCCTGGTCAACGGTGGCATCAACATCTCGCAGCTCGACGGATGGTGGGCCGAGGCCTATACGCCGGAAGTCGGCTGGGCCTTGGGCGACATGCTGGAGCACGGCGAGGATCCCGCCTGGGACGCGGCCGAGGCCGAGGTACTGTACGAGCTCCTCGAGCAGCAGGTGATACCGGAGTTCTTTTCGCGCAACGAAGACGGCATCCCCACCGCCTGGGTGGCGCGAATGCGGGAAAGCATGGCTGGGTTGACGCCCAGGTTCTCGGCGAGTCGCACCGTGCGTGAATACACCGAGCAGCACTACCTTCCCGCGGCCAGTGCGTACCGGCTACGTGCCGCCGACAAGGGAGCCGCCGCCCGCAAGCTCGTCGATTGGCAAACTGCGGCGGCGCCGAGATGGGCCGCGCTCCGCTTCGGCGCTAGGACCGTGGAAACCAAAGGTCACCAGCACTTCATTTCGGCGGAGGTCTTCCTCAAAGACGCCAGTCCGGACACGATCCGGGTGGAGCTCTACGCCGATGGAGTCAAGGGGAGCGGCGCGGTCAAATACGAGATGACTCGTACGCGACAACTGGCGGATCGTGCGGGCGGGTACGCCTACCGAGCCTCCGTTTCTGCCGCCCGGCCGGCGTCCGACTACACCGCGCGCATCATGGCCCATTGTGACGGCATCGCGACGCATCTGGAGGCTGGTTGGATCCTCTGGCAGAAGTGAGCGTCGAAGCATTCGTTACGCGAGAGCCACCCAGGCTGAATATTGGCGAAGAGGAAGCCACTCCGAACAGGAGTTTTGGCAGCCATCTCCATGCACCAAGTTGCCTCGTTCGCCGATCGGCACCGCGAGCCCATCATCTTGATGGACCGATCCAATCATCGCGATTGACGCATGGAGTAACTGGCTGCGCGAAAGCGTTCCATGTCCATGGAACCCGGAACGGTTCGCCTTCGAGCGCGTTGGCCTCTTCCTTGCTTGGTACGGTCGGAACGCTCGCCGGCTTCCTCTGGATGGCCGCGGCACAACCACCACGAGGAGAGGACAATCATCTCGACAACTCTTCAAGTATCTGGCCACGTCAAGATGGCCAATGACAACGCGAGCGTTCGCTGTCTTCCCTTTCGGCGGGTATGGCCAGCTGGGAGCGTCTTCTGGGTCAAGTGGTGCAATGGCTCGCTGAATACGACCAGATGGTATCGGGTGAAGTTGGCCACGATGAGGTCGGGCCGGCGATCGATGTCGACATCGCGGTAGGCGAGGGGCTAAGAGCGTAGTCGATGCCAATTCCCTGATGGTCGACGAGCGGCCATCCTCCGTTGGGATAGTGCGCCCCGGCGCCCCTCGCCGGCAATTTCCCATCGCAGGGCAGACGAGTCCCTCTCCGCCAGCGAACGGCGGGCAGAGTGGCTGGTGGGGGACGGCCGGCATGACGGCCTCGATGTCGCCTACGCTTGCGCGGCGTCCGGCGGCTCTCCATACCGGCGGCGCAGGACGCGGCTTTGCCAGAACGGTGGTCCGCGGGCAGGCGACGGGCGCGGCGAAGATGCGTTGGCCGCAGCGATGAGTCGCCGGTCGGTGGTTGGCGTCCTTGGCCGTGGGCAGCGAAGGGCAAGCGTCATCTGCCCACGGCGCGGCGGCGGCCTCGGGCGGCGGTGGCGGAACCAGCAAG
>PNBO01000141.1 GCA_003136095.1 Myxococcales bacterium | reverse complement strand
ACCAGCGCGAGGTGGTCTTGGCGTCGACCATCAGGTTCTTGACCAGCTCGACGCCCAGGCTGCGGGCGGTGTTGTAGCCGAAGGAATCGATGGAGGGATCGAGGTCGAGATCGTTGTCGATGGTCTTGGGCACATGCACCACGCGCAGCCGGCCCGCCGCCTTTTCCGAGACCTTCATCGCCGAGAAGGCGGTGTCGTCGCCGCCGATGGTGATGAGCTGGGTGATGCCCAGCCGGTGCAGCGACTCGACCACCATGACCAGATCCTCGTCTTTCTTGGTCGGGTTGGCGCGCGAGCTGCCGAGAATCGAGCCGCCGGTGAAGTGGATGCGGCTGACGTCGCCGAGGTGCAAGGGGCGGATGTCCTCCAGGCGTCCCTTCATCAGGTGATCGAAGCCATCGCGGATGCCGAGCACCTCGACACTCTGCAAGAGGGCGCGGATGGTGGCCGCGCTGATCACGCTGTTGATGCCAGGCGCGGGACCGCCACCGACCAGAATGCCGAGCTTCTCCTTGGGCACGACGGGTTCTCCTGCTGAGGGTTGGGAGGGGGCGAAAGCTAGCACAAGCGGGCGGGGGTCAGAAGCCACCGCGCATGGGTTCTCGTTCTTTCCTGGGCGGAGCTTTCTCCGGCTCGGGTGGAACCTGCCCCAACACGCGCAGCTGGCGTTCGATCTGGTCGTGCACCCGGGGTACCGATTCGACGGCAAGCTGCCGCTGCAACAACGCCGGCGCGCCCTCGGCACGCGTCAGTCCGAGGCCGATGGCGGCGTCGAGGCGGACCTCGGGGTCGGCGTTGTCGAAGAGGAGCGCGAGATCGGCGGCGGCGCGCGGCCCGGAGATCCAGCCGAGCGCCACCGCGGCCCGGCGCAGGATAAGGCGCTCGGTCGCATCATTCGACTTGGCCTTGGTCCGCACGAGCTTGCCGAGAAACCCTTGCACCGCGGGCGAGGGCAGAAGGCGCAGCGCTGCCACGGCGCGCGCCCGAATGAGGCCTTCCGCGCGCACGTCCTCCGCGATGGCCATCAGGGGCTTGTCCGGCGCGCTCGCCAGCCCGCGCAGCTCTGCTAGCGTGGGCACGTCGTGGCTGGCGAGGTAGGCCGCGAGCTGCGGCCGCGCGTCGCCGGTCTTGCCACCGCCGGAGGCCGGCGTTGGCGGCACGGCGGCCAGCGCGCAAACTGCGATGGCCAGGTACGTCAGAGGCACCGGCAGACGGTAGCACAGTCGTTGAGGTATAGTCCCGGCAACCCGATCGCCCGGAGGCATTCATGCACCATCGCACGCGCTTGGCCCTACTCCTGTCCTTCACCCTTGTCGCCCTTGGCACCACCGCGTTTGCCCAAGAAACTTCGGAAACGCCGCCGTCGCCCGCGGATTCCGCGAGCCCGGCGCCGGCGCCTGCCGCCGCAAGCGAAGCGGGGCCAGCCGCCAGCGAAACGACGACGCCGGCCGCCGAGGAGACGCCGGCGGCGACCACGGCCGAGGCGGCGGCGGGCAAGATGGCGGACAAGGCGCACTACGGGCTCGCCGTTCGCTGGCGCTGGGTGTCGGTGCCGGGTTGGTTTCTCGGGCTCTTCACGCAGAAGAACGTGCCGCTCTCGACCTTCAATTGCTGGGCCCTCGAGGGTTTCTGGCGCAAGCACGACAAGGAGGACCGGAATCGCACCTGGGAGATTGTGGTCGCGGTCGGCTACCAGAACATGACCACGTCCGACGGGTACTGGCTCGGCCGCGGCAAGGATCCGGCTGTCGACGCGGACCTGGTCCAGACGAAGGGACTGGGGCTTATCACCATGGATGCCGCCTACGTCCTGCGCCAGTACTTCAGTCCTTACTTCGGCATCCACTACGGCGCGGGTCTGGGCCTCGGCGTGGTGCGCGGCAAGGTCATGCGGATCTCCGCGCAGTACGATCCCGCGACCGGCCAGTATGAGGTTCGCCAGACGGGCACGCCGGCGAGCGGATCGGGCTACGGCCCGGGCGCCCTGATCTGTGGCACCGACGCGAAATGCAATGAAACGCTGTTGTCGCAAAGTGCGACGCGAGGCGATCTTGGGCCGTACGACGCGCACCTATTCCAGGAGACATCGGTTCCCAGCGCACTGCCCATCATCAACCTGCTCTTCGGTCTCGATTTCCCGATTCCCGACGCAAAGGGCCTGGAATTCCGCCTCGAGGGCGGCTTCTACGACGCCTTCTTCATCGGAGTAAGCGGCGGATACGCTTTTTGATGGGAACCCTGGGAGGGTTCCCAATCCCTCCCGCGCTCTGGCTCTGCCGGGCTAAGCCCGGCTCCGCCTACGCGTTCTAGTTATTCGTTCGTGCCACGGGTGCTTCGCGCACCACCGGCGTGAGCATCACGCGGCTGCCGCCGCGCAGGACTTCGAGCGGGAGGGGCGCGCCCAGATTCGCCGCTACGATGAAGGGCCGCAAGTCGCGCGCGTGGGCGAGGGGGCGACCCGGCGTGCCGGCCACGATGTCGCCCCGGCGCAAGCCGGCCTCGGCCGCCGGCGAACGCGGCAGCACGGACGTCACGGTGGCGGCGCCGCCCGGGAGGCGTAGCCGCTCGCGCCGGCCGTGGCTGACCGGCACGAAGGTGATGCCGATCCAGCCCGGCCGGATGGCGGCGGCCCGGCGCTCGTCGTCGTTGAACGCGGGTAGCTTCGGTGGCTCGGCCTGGCTGGCGATGCGTGGCGCCTGGGCCGGCACGGGAAACGCCAGATCCTCGCATTGCGTGAGCGCGAGGAGGGCCTTGGCCTCGGGCGGGTGGCCTTTCACCCACTCGCGGCCGGCGAGGGAGGTGAGCACGAAGCGCATGCGCAAGAGGGCGGCCACGCGGATCTCGGTGCGGTAGCCGATTTCGTCCGCGGTCGAAAGTCCCGTCACCAGCCGGTTGGCTTGTGCCATGCGCGCGGCATCGGCGGCGACGAAAGGAAAAAGCTCGGCGAGGAGGCCGAGGGCGCGGGCGCGGCGGGCGGCCGGGTCGAGAGCGCGCAGGTCCTGGTGTTGCAGGCGCTGTCGCCAGTCGGGATGGCTCGACAAGAAACCGTCCAGGTTCGCCTGGTTGAAGTCGCCGAGCGCGGCCTCCCAGACCCGGGCCTGGGCGTCGAGCGTGGCGAGAAACGCGAAGAAACGGTTTACGCGTTCGTCCAGTTCGACGAGCGAGGCCGGGCGTCCGACAGCGTAGAGGGAGGCGATGCGATCGAGCAAGTGGTTCTCTTCGGAGTTGGCCCCCCCGGCCCAGACGCCGCGCAGGAGCGAATCGGCGATCACGGCGTCGCCGCCGCGGGCGGGTGCGTGGCGGCCGAGCACCTCGGCCAGGTACACGTCCGAGCTGCGCAAGGGGATGTCGGGCGTGTCGTCGCTCGCCAGGACGTCGGCATGCGCCGCCGGGAAGCGGCCGCGCCGGGACAGGGCGGAAAGAAACTCGAACGAATGGCCGATGCCCTTCTGCCCGCGGATCTCGGGATAGCACCCGTACGCGGGGCGATCGGGCGTGGACGAGAAGTAGCCGCAGGTGGCGCCGCCCGGAGTCGGGCTGCGTTCGCGCGCCTCGTGCAGGTAGGCGAACCCGCCGGAAAAACACTGGGACATGAGCGAGACCACGCGCACGCTCGGCGGCAGGCGCGCCAGCAGGGCGCCGAGCTTGGCCACCGAGATCGATTCGTGCGGGCCCCACAGGGTGATGCGATTACCGGTCGGATCGCGGTGGCTCTGTGTCCCGTGATCGGTCACGTAGACGAGCAAGGTGTCGCCGGGATGCAAGCGCCCGCGCAGCTCGCCGATGGTGCGCGACAGGCTGGCCACGGTGGCGGGACGCAGGTCGATGCCGGGCAGGGCCGNNGCTCTCGTAGGTCGTGAGATCGCCGAGCAGCGGATCGACGTGGGTGCCCTGCAGAAGCCAAACATGTTCGGGGTCGGGCTCGCGCGTGGCCAGATCGGCTGCTGGATCGTTTCCGTCGCTCGCCAGCACGGTGATGTGGTTCTTGGCGACCCCAGCGGCGGCGAGGAGATCGACCAGCTGACGCAGATGGGCCAGGTGCGACGCAAAGTTGTCCAGCCGGTCGCCGCCGCCGTTGATGGCGAGCACGTGCAGCTCCCCTTGGCCTGGCGCAGGGGCCGGCGTGGCGAAGAGGAGCGTGGCCAGGGCGATCGCCAGCATGGACTTCTAGTCCTGGGCCAGCCGCTGGCAAAGGCGCGTGCAGCGCATGGCCACCTTGGCGTTGCGCACGGCGATCGCCAGGGCCTTGGCCGTGCCCACCAGCACGACGAGCTGCTTGCCGCGCGTGACGGCCGTGTAGAGCAGGCTGCGGGCCAGCATCACGAAGTGCTGCGTGTGCAGAGGAATCACCACCGCCGGATACTCGGAGCCTTGCGACTTGTGGATGGTGGCCGCGTAGGCCAGGGTCAGCTCGTCGAGCTCGTCGCTGGCGAAGGACACCTCGCGCTCATCGAAGTTGACCACCAGCTCGCGCGCCTCGCGCGCGATGCCCACCACGTGGCCGACGTCGCCGTTGTAGACGTCACGGTCGTAGTTGTTGCGGAGCTGCATGACGCGATCGCCGACCCGAAAATGGCGGCTGCCGCTCGGCAATTCCTCGGCGCCAGCACTCAGCGCGTCTTGCAGGAGCGCATTCAAGTGGGTCGCGCCGAGCTCGCCCCGGTGCATGGGCGTCAGGACCTGGATGTCGCGCGGCGAGTAGCCATAGCGCTCCGGCAGGCGCCGGGCCACCAGGTCGCGGATGGTGTGCGCCGCCGCCGCCGGATCCTCCTCTTTGAGAAAGAAGAAATCGCGCGTGTCGGCCTGCGGCCCGGCGGCGGGTGGCTCGCCGAGCTCGGGCAGCTCGCCGTCGTGGATGCGGTGGGCGTTGGTGACGATGAGGCTCTTGGCGGCCTGGCGGAAGATCTCGTCGAGGCGAACCACGGGGACTACGCCCGCCGCGATCACGTCGCGCAGGACCATGCCCGGCCCCACGGAAGGAAGCTGATCCTGATCGCCGACCAGCAAGAGTCGGGTGCCACTCGCCAGCGCCGCGACCAGGTCGGCGCACAGCCGGATGTCGACCATGGACGCCTCGTCGACGACCAGCACGTCCGTGTCGAGCGGCCGCGCCGAATTGCGGCCGAACATGTTCTCGGCGGGCCGCCATTCGAGCAGACGGTGCAAGGTGGCGGCCGGCTGGCCGGTGGCCTCCTGCAGGCGCTTGGCGGCGCGGCCGGTGGGCGCGGCGAGGGCGACGCGCAGCTTGCAGCGGAGGAAGGCGGAGACGATGCCGCGCACGATGGTGGTCTTGCCCACGCCGGGGCCGCCGGTGATGACGAGCAAGGGTTCGACGAAGGCGCGGCGGATGGCCTCGGCCTGCCGGGGCGCCAGCGCGAGACCCGCCTCTTTCTCGTAGCGGGCGATGGCGCGCTCCGCATCCACCGGCAAGGGTGGGCAGCGGGCGTGCAGCAGCCGGCGCAGTCCGGCGGCGGCTGCCCGCTCGGCGCGCAGCAGGCTGGTTTCGTACACCGCCTCGCCCCCATCGATGTCTTGCGCATGCTCGATGGCCACCTCGCCCCGGCGGGCCAGCCGGTCGATGGCCGGCTCGACCAGCGTCTGGTCCACGCCGAGCCGCTGGCTGGCGTCCTCCACCAGGCGCGCGCGCGCGACGTACACGTGCCCCTGGCCGCCGGCTTCCTCGAGCGCGTGGCGCACGCCCGCCTCGACGCGCACGTCGGTTTCCTTGCCGATGCCCAGGGAAGCGGCCAGGCGGTCCGCCGAGAGAAAACCGATGCCCCACACGTCGAAGGCCAGACGGTAGGGATTCTCGCGCACGCGCAGGATGGTTTCCGCGCCGTAGCGTTTGAAGATGCGCGCCGCCAGCGCCGGCGACACGCCATAGCCTTGCAGAAAGACCATGGTCTCGCGCTGGCCGCGCTGGGCGAGCCAGGCCTGCCGGATGGCGCGGGCCCGTCCCTCGCCGATCCCCGGCACCTCGCGGATGCGCTCGGGCCGCTCGTCGAGAACCTGCAGCGTCTTGGCGCCGAAGCGCGCGACGATGTGGGCCGCGAGCTCGGGACCGATGCCCTTGATGAGTCCGGCCCCCAGGTAGCGCTTGATACCCTCCAGGGTCTGCGGCGACAGCTCGGTGAAGGAATCGATGCGGAACTGCCGGCCGAAGCGCGGGTTGTCCTCGTAGTGGCCGCGGGCCCGCAGGCGCGCGCCCACCGGCAGGCCGAGGAGGCTGCCGACCACGGTGACGGGCTCGGCCTGGCCGGCGACCTTGAGGCGCGCGACGGTGAATTCCCCTCCGCTGGAGAACACGATCCGCTCGAGGGTGCCCTCGATGGCCGCGTCCGCGGCTGGCCCGGGACGATGGCCCGCAGAGCGCTCGAAGAGGTCCATTGGCCCGCCCAGCCTCGGGCCGCCCGCGAGCCACGTCAAGGGGGAGTTACTCGAGGGTGCGGGTGGCGTGCCGGCGCAGTACTTCCACCAGATCGAGGAGCGAGAACACGCCGAAGCCGCGGATCTCGAGCAGCCGGCCAAAGGTCCATGGCTCGCTCTGGCGGCCCGGTTCGTAACGGCACAAGGCGTTGAGCGTCCGCGTTTCCAGCTCGCGTCCATACCGTTCGATGAGCAGCTTGGGCGTGGGAACTGGGCGGGAGAGAAACTCGCGCGGCAGCCCTTCGATGCCAGCCGACAGGGCGTGCATCCCGGTCAAGGCCGCGAAGCGCGCGATGAAGCGGGTAGCGTCCTGCTGGCGGCGGAGGGCACGCGGAGAAGCGTCGGGTGGGTTCTTGTCGACGGACATGCTGGGTTTTGGCGAGCGGCTGAACTAGTCGCGTGGTCCGCAGGCCAGCTTTGCTGGCCTGCGGGCCATCGCGGGAGGGGTTGGCGAGGCCGAGCGCAGCGAGGGGGAGGCAGGGTGGGTGGCGGGTGCCGAGTGCAGAACTAACCCTCTCAGGGTTTCCATCTCAAATCGCCTCGTGCCCGCGCTCGCCGGTGCGGACGCGGATCACCTCGACCATGGGCGAGATGAAGATCTTGCCGTCGCCAATCTCGCCCGTGCGCGCGGACGCAATGATGGCATCGACCACGGTCTGAACCATGTCGTCGTCGGCGACGATTTGGACGCGCACCTTGGGTACGAAGTCGAGCGCGTAGGTCGACCCCCGGTAGACTTCGCGCTTGCCCCCGGTCCGACCGAAGCCACGCACCTCGGAAACCGTCATGCCCCGCACACCGACTTGGTGAAGTCGATCCTTGACCTCGTCGAGCTTGAACGACTTGATGATGGCTTCGATGCGCTTCATGGTTCGATCATCGCCTGGATCACGTTGCCGGACTGTTTCGCGCAAGTGAAAAGAGGGTAACGGATGCGCCCGCGACTCCCAGGGGGCCAGCCGCGGGCGGACCGGTTTAGAAGTAGGCGAGGGCGCCGAGCAGGCCGGTAACCTGGTTCTTGCGGGGGGTGACGCCCTTGGCGAAGATGTTCTGGTCGGACATGTCGGCGCGAACCTCGAGGCGGAGCTCGTAGTGCTTGCCCACGGTCCAGGCGCCCATGCCGGTGAACTCGTAGAGTGCGGCCGTGCCGGTCGGGTTAACGCCACCGTAGCCGCCATTCTTGCTGGAGATGTATTCCGCACGCGCCGCAACATTGAAGGAGTCGTTGAGGATGAACCGGCCCATGCCGGCGACACCGAACCAATAGGGCGTGCCGTTCTTGAGGTAGTCCAAGTTCAGGCCCACCGAAAGATTGCCGATATCCTTGGTAACCACGGCGTCGATCAGAGCCTGCGTGTTGCCGCCAACCGCAGCTTCCTTTCCGATATAGGTCGTCGCCGCCACGGTCAGACCCTGGTTGGCAGGCGTGTAGGTTAGGTTCAATCCGAACGTCTTGTCCGAATTGTTGTCCGGGTCGTCGTTCCAACCGTTGACGAGCTGGAGCGACAACACCAGTTCTGGCGCGGCGATGGTGCCGATGAGCGCGCCATTGATACGGAGACCCGTGTGCAAGAGGGGAACGCCCGCGAAAAGGAAAGAACGGCTGTAGAGCCAGTTTCTGTTGCTCTCGATGACCTCGGCGCTGGCGGAGGTCACGAATCTTCCCGCGTCGATGGAGATGTGAGCCTCGGGCTTGACCTCGGCGTAAGCCTGTTCAACCAGGAAGCTGTTTCCATAGAGAGCGGTTGTCTCCGGCGACGTTCCGGCTGCAAGACCAGAAGTAAGCCCCGAGTTGGCGCCATTGATAATCGCCGCGGTATGGCCGCCACCGATATCCAGACGCAAGGTGACCCAATCCGTGTCCGCGTGCATGCCGAGCTTGGCGTAGTTCAACGTGAAACTGTTCGCCATGGTGTCGAATTGGCGTCCGACCGGACCCTGTGTCTTCGGATCGCCGGTGAAGTTGTACAGATAGTACGCATCGACCAACGCCTCCCAGCCGAAGGCGATGGCCGGTGGAACTGCGGGCGCTGCGGGCGGCGGAGCCGCCGGGGTTGGCGTGACAACGGTTTCTACGGGCGCGGTCGCGGTGGCTGGTGTTGGCGCCAGTGCGGGCGCGGCTTCGGCGGCCGGGGGTGTGCCCTCGGCGGGGGCCTGCGCCTGGGCTGCGACCGGGAGGCCCAGACTGATGGCAAGGACGGTGGATGAAAGGCGCATTGGCATCTCCTTTTGTTGAACGACGTACAAGGCAAGAGAAGCAAAGTGGTACCTGGATCGCAAGGGGGCCGGTCAGAGTTTGCGCCGCTTTACCGTCGGGGAAACGGTGCAGAAACGCACCGTTCTTGCCGACGTTTCCTGCGGCGGTCGGCCCATGATCATGGGCCGACCGCGGTTAGCCCTGTGTCTTGATTTGCATGTGGCTCATGCGGCGCGGGCGTTGGCCCGGCGGCTCGGAGGGCGGCGTGAGGTTCACCTGCATGCCCAGCGCCGCGCGCACGGCGAAGTGATGCTCGCTCACGAAGTAAGGCAGCAGATCGTTCATGCGCTCAGCGACAGAGAGCGGGCTTTGTCCGGTGGGCTCGAT
>PNBO01000196.1 GCA_003136095.1 Myxococcales bacterium | reverse complement strand
ACCGGGGACGCCTGTCGCAAGTATGCCGCGTACGTCTACGGCACCGGCTACGTCATCTGGGGATCCGATTTCTGGTTCGGCCTGGGTAGCCCCTACAACGCTTCGAAGTACACGGGGATCACATTCTGGGCGAAAGTCGACCCTGGCACCTCGTCGGTGGTGCGATTCGCTTTCCCGGACAAGGACACCCAGCCCGACGGCAACATCTGTCAGACCGGCATTTCGTCAGGCTCGACCGCGTGCTACGACCACTACGGCCAGCGGGTTACCTTGAGCACGACCTGGACGAAATACACCCTCAGCTTCGGTAGCCTCAGCCAGGAGGGTTGGGGGCATGCGGGAACCGCCTTCGACCCCGCCAGCCTCTACGAAGTCCTGTTCCAGATCCCGGTCAATGCCACGTTCGGCGTATGGATCGACGACGTCGCGTTCACCATGTAGCGGCAGCCTACGGTAACAACTGCACGCCCGTGATGCAGTAACGAAAGGCCACGTACGCCATCCCGGACGCGAACTGAAGGTTGAACTGGTCCACGCTCTTGAAGTCCGGCAACGTATCGCCCTGGTCCGCCCAGCACTGCGATTTGAACATCGAGGGTCTCGCGATCTGGCCGGACTTGTAGTTCTCGACACAGAAGATCTTCTCGTCCGGGTCGCCGTTGCGGTGGGTGATCAGGCGATAGTTGCTCGAGCGGCCGTGAAACTCGACGGCGATGGCGCCCGCGGCCGCCTCGCCCCATGCCTTGCCGTCGGCCTTCACGTTGAGGCCGATGGCCACGCCCCAGTTGCGGTCCCAGTTGCAGCGGGCCTGCGGGGTGTCCTCGTTCACGCAGCGCAGAGCCGCCACGGTGCCGCGCGCGCACAGTTGCCCGGACTCGAGAACCAGGCGCGTGAACGCCTCGTGGGTGGCGGCGCCCGAGATGGTCGTGCCGGCGCCGCCTGCCAGCCAGGCGAATCCGGTCATGCCTCCGCTCAGTTGTCCATCAGGGCCCAAAGTGACACGGCCCAGGGCCAGATGGATCGCGGGAATGGGCGCAGTCGGCGGCGCGGGGACGGCGGCAGGTTGCGGAGCCGGTTGTGCGAGCGAAGGACGTGCCAGGGCCGCGGCTGGTTCGCTCGTGGCGGGCGCCGGAGCTGCGGTGGCGCCGGTCGTTGGAGTCTCCGCTGGCTCGTCGTGCGCCTTGGCGCTGGTACCTTTCTCGGGGGCAGCCTCGGCTCGCCGCCGCCACCCTGGCAGCCGCGACGGGGTGCGCGCGGCCGCCGGCGGCGCCGCCTTGGCGATGGACCGCGTGTCGGAGACCGGCGGGCCGGCAATGGTGGGGGGCCCCCCGCGCGCCGCGGCCGGGCCTGCTTCCAGCCAGGCCCGCGGCTGCGCCGGCTCGCCGAGCTGCAGGCTCTGGCCCGCGCGTAGTATCCGGCTGCGCGCCAGCGCGCCGCCGCTCACCCACACCTCGCCATCGAGCATGGCGAGGCGGAAGCTCTGCTGCTGCCGCGACCAGCGCACGGTGAAGCGCGTTCCCGTCACCTCCACGCGATAGGGGCCGGCAACGACGGCCCAGCGGGCGCCCGGCCGGTGGACGATCGACAGATTCGCGTTGCCGTCCTCGAGCGCAAGCTCGGCGCCGCGGGCGAAAGCCGCGGGACGCACCCGCAGGCGCGCGCCGGTCTCGAGCTCGACCTTGCTGCCGTCGGCGAAGCTGACCGTGCCCGCCCCGACCGAGGTCAGCGCGCCGTCGGCCGCCGCGGTGCAGGCTTGCACGCGATAGTCCAGGGTCCGCCGGGCCGCCAGCCAGGTGACCGTGCCCATCGCGGCAAGCGCCCCGAGGGCCAGCGCGGGAACCAAGCGCCACACCCTGCGCCGGTCGAGCCGTGCCTCGACGGCCGCCCATTGCCGGGCATCCGGTGCGCGCTCCTCGNNACCGGACTCGCTTGCACGCGCGCGTTGACCCGCGTCACCAGGCGCGCGAGCCGGCGTTTCGCGGTCGACGGGCTCATGCCATGCGCCGCGGCGACTTCGACCAGCTCCATCTGCTCGATGAACCGCGCCACGAACAGGGAGCGATCCTCCGCGCCCAGCGTGTCGAGCAACTGGTAGAGCGCCCGCGCGGCTTCGCGCGCCTCGCCCTGCCCCGCGGAGACCGGCGCCTGCGGTAAGGCCTCCTCCGGCACCAGCCCGACGATGGCCCGGATGCGGCGGCGCCGGGCCTCGTTGCGGGCCACGCCGAGCCCGACGCTGACCACGAATCCGGGCAGGGCCGCGGGCTCGCGCAGCTCCCCCAGCCGCTTGAAGATGCGCAGGAAGATCTCCTGGCACACGTCCTGATAGTCCGGCCCCGGCCCGAGGAACCGGCGCACGAGGCGCTGGACCAACGTCGCGTAGCGCGACCACAAGATGAAACAGGCCCGGCGATCGCCGGCCCGCGCCGCGCGCACGAGCAGCGCTTCCGGGGAATCCGGCGCGGTGGGCGCGGAGAAATCGGTTTCGTTCGGCACGGCCATGGGAAAGCGGGCTAGAAGCATGGCATCCTGCCGAAGAAGCCCGCCTAGAACAATGCGATGGCGGAAATGCAAATGTTGAAGTCGATGGGCGCCTGCGCGGAGATGAGCTGGAGGCCGAGGACATCGACCCCGGCGAAGTCGGGCAGCACGTCGCCCGCGTTGGCCCAGCACTGCGACAGGAACGCGGACGGGGGCGCGACCGTTTCCGAAACGTATCTCTCCACGCAATAGACCTTGCTGTCTGGATCCCCAGCCACGTGGGCCATCAGCCGGTACTCGCCGGGACCGCCGGCATAGGTCACGGCGATGCCGACGAGAGCGGCCGCGCCCCACGCCTGGTGCGGCACCGGCGTGGGATTCCAGCCGATCATGGCGCCCCAGTTCGTGTCCCAGTCGCACGAGCTCGGGCTGGTGCAGGTCAGCGCGGCGATGCTGCCTTGCGCGCACAGCACGCCGCCCGTGTTCGTGAAGCAAACCTGATCGTTGCATGGGTTCGGCGATATCCACGTCGTACCCGTGCCGCCCGCGACCCAGGCGTAGCCCGTCAGACCACCGCTCAGCTTGCCGTCGTCCGCAATCTGCTGAGGAGCTCCGGCGGGCGCCGCATCGGCGGGCGCTGCCGCGTCGCCCACGATGGGACCGGGAGCGGGCGAGGCATCAGGCTCCTGCCCGCCACCCGAAAGACCGCCGCCACCGTCGCAGGCGCCGAGCACCAGCGCGAGCATGACGAACGGCGGTCGCGTCATAGCCTGGCGCGTATCGGCTGCCCTAGCACTCTCTCGAAAAGCTCTGTGGTTCATGGCCGGACTCCTCTATATCTGCGAGAGTTGTAGCCTGGTCGCCGCGGCTCAGAAATCCTCACACCGGTGGCCTTCATCCCAAGCCCCATGAACCTGCTAACGACCGTCCGCACGGAGCTCGGCACGCTGGCCCTGGCCTGGAACGAGCGTGGCCTGGCGCGGGTAGTCCTGCCCCGCGTGGATTGGGGCGAGGTCGTGGCCAGGGAGCTGGCCACGGTCGGGCTGCGCGGCGAGGCACGGCCGCCGCGCGCCATCGCCGAGCTTGCGCGCGCCCTGGCGCGCCACATCCGGGGCGAGCCACAGGACTTCTCGGGCGTCGCGCTCGACACCGATGGTTCGCCGCCCTTCCTGCTGCGCGTGCAGCGCGCGGCGCAGATGATTCCGCCGGGACAGACACGCACCTACGGCGAGCTGGCCGGGCGCGCCGGCTCCCCCCGCGCCGTCCGCGCCGTGGGCCGCGCCATGGCCACGAACCCCTGGCCCATCGTCGTCCCCTGCCATCGCGTCTTCGCCCGCTCGGGGTTCGGCGAGTACTCGGCGGGCAGCGGCGTGCCCACCAAGCTGCGCCTGCTCTGGCGCGAGGGCTACCGCGGCCGCACCTCGAACGTGATGTTCGACGAACGCGAAGCCGTCGCCCACCTGCGCGGCGCCGACCCGCGCTTGCGCAAGCTGATCGACCGTGCCGGCCCGTTCACCCTGCAAGCCGCGGCGCCGCGTGGCATGCGGTCGCTCGCGGACGAGGAGATCATCGCCCGGCTCACGCGCACGCGCGGCATCGGCCGCTGGAACGCGCAAATGCTGCTCATGTTCTACCTCGGCCGCCCCAACGTCCTGCCCGCCGCGGATCCCCTGCTGCGCAAGGGCTTCGCCATCACCTACGGCACGCGCGGGCAGCCGGGCGCGAAGACCATCGCAGACGCCGCACGGGCCTGGTCGCCCTATGCCTCGGTCGCGAGCTGGTACCTGTGGCGCGCCGTCGAGATCGAACGCTACCGCGCGGCCGCGCCTTCAGCTTGACGAATACGGGCGGCCTGGGGATACTGAACATTCGTCCAGGCCATGCCCGCGAAACGCAACGCCCTGTGGGTCGGCACGTCCGGCTATTCCTATCCCGAATGGGTCGAGGCCGGGATCTATCCGCCCGGCACCAAGGCCGGCCAGATGCTGCCCCTATACGCGCGCGAGTTCCCAGTCACCGAGCTGAACTACACCTGGTACCAGATGCCGCG
>PNBO01000137.1 GCA_003136095.1 Myxococcales bacterium | reverse complement strand
CGCATGATCTCCGAGCGCAAGCGCATCGCCGATCGCCACCGCTCGGAAGGCCAGGGCAAGAGCTCGGAGGTTCGCGGCAAGAAGGAGCGCGAGCTCAAGGTCATCGAATCCGAGGCATATCGCAAGACTCAGGAGACCATGGGCCGCGGCGACGCGGAGGCCACCGCCATCTATGCCGCTGCCTACAACCGCAATCGCGAGCTCTACAAGTTCCTCAAGACCATGGAAACCTACCGCACCACCGTGGACAAGGATAGCTGGCTGGTGCTCTCGACCAGCGCCGACTTCTTCCGCTATCTGCAATCTTCCGGCGCGCAGGGAAAACCGGGCAAGCCCGCTCGATGATCCCCAAGCCCGAACCCGATCCCTACGCCGTTCTGGGCGTTGCCCCCACCGCCACCGAGGCGGAAATCCGTGCCGCCTACCGGGCGCTGGTGGCCAAGTACCATCCCGATCGGCACCAGGGCAATCCCCTGGAGGACCTGGCCGCGGCCAAGGTCGCCGAGATCAATCGTGCCTACGAGACTCTCTCGGATCCGGAGCGCCGGGCCGCCTATGATCGTGGCCGGTCGAGTTGGCCGCGCCCGGTGGCTTCTCCCTTCGCCACCGCGCCAGGTGGCGCGCGCAAACGCAGCCGCTGGATGCTGGTCGTGGGGCTGCTCATGCTGTTGCCATTGCTCTTGCGCTTCGGTGCCTTTGTCGTGCGCATGCTGGTTCGCCTCTTTCGTCTCGCCAGCGAGGGATTCGCGCTGGTGCGGGGCACGCCAGCGGCCATGGTCGGCATGGCCCTCGCGGTGACCCTCTTCATCCTGCTGCTGGTTCACCGTCGCCGGCGTCGGCTTCGCTAGCCGCGGGCGCGGCGGCGAGCGGGCTGTCCGGCTGCCCCATCGCGGCGCCTGGCCTTCCTGCGTTCTTCGGATCATAGTTGAGCCCGATCGAGGTCATTCAAGGAGGACATCATGCGCGCAGCGGTCATCACCAAGTACAACTCCGACTGGGAGCTCAAGACGGTTCCCGATCCGCGTCCGTCGGCTGGCCAGGTCGTCATCAAGATTCACGCGAGTGGCATGTGCGGGACCGATTTGCACGTCCACCACGGCGCTTTCGGGTTGCCACTGCCCATCGTGGCCGGGCACGAGCCCACCGGCGAGATCGTCGAGCTCGGCCCCGGCGTGGTCGACTTCAAGGTCGGCGACCGCGTGGGCGTGCACTGGAACCAGAAGGGCTGCGGCCGGTGCCGCGTCTGTCAGTCTGGAGACCAGGCCCATTGCGCCCAAGCGCAATCGTGGATGCACATCGGCGGCGGCAATTCCGAGTTGATGCTGGCCTGGGCCAGCGGCTGTACGCTGCTCCCCGAGGGCCTCGCCTACGAAGCGGCCGCGCCGATCTTCTGCGCGGGCTACACCGTCATGAGTGGTCTGCGNNTTCTCGCGCGCCGTCGGTCTCGAAACCTGGGCCATCACGGGCCAGGCCGACAAGGTCCCCGAGCTCAAGGCCATGGGCGCCAGCGAGGTGCTGGTGACCGGCGCCGAACCGGGCAAGGCCATGACGGACGCGGGGGGCTTCGACGTCGTCTTGTCGACCACCAATTCCTCGAAGCAAGTGAGCTCGGCGGTCGGCGGGCTACGCCTCAACGGACGGCTCATGAGCATGGGTGTCACGCCCGACGGACCTCTCACCATCGACACCATGTCGCTCCTCCTGGGCCAGCGTCAGATTCGCGGTTCCAGCCAGGACGAGCGGAGCGACCTGGTCGAGGCGCTCGCGCTCGTCGCGGCCGGCAAGGTGAAGCCACGTCTGGAAACCTACCCCATCACCAAGGTGAACGAGGTCAGGGAACGGCTGGCGAGCGGCAAAGTCCGCTACCGCGCGGTGCTCTTGCACGCCTGAGCCCGCGGCGAACTGGCGCCCTCGACGGCAAGACAGACTGCCGGTCATTTGCGTGCCGCCAGCTCGGTCAGCCGCGCGACGTCCGGGCCGCTCGACCAGCGGCGGAATTCGGCGGTGATGGCGACCAGATCGACCCCGCCCGCCTCGGACAGGATGCGGCCGGCTTCGTGCGGCTGGTTCGCCGCGCGCAGCAGGTTGGCGGCCAGGATACACGCGCCCGGAATGGGCGGACCCGAGCGCAGGTGGCGTTCGACGATCCACCAGGCCAGCACCGCCGGGCTCTCGGTGGTCGGAGCGACAAGCATGGCCGCGACCTTGGCGACGCGGTCGGCAAGCTCGCCCTTGCCCCGCAGGGCCGCGAGGCTGACATCCCACGGCGCGTCCGAGACCGGCGCTTGCGGGACCACGCTGGGCCTCGCCACGTGCGCGACGCGGTCCCAGCCCCCGGGCACGAAGTTGAGCGGGTAGCTCACCCTGACGATGCCGCCGCCGGCTGGATAAGGGAACTCCCAGCGCCGAAATGCCTGCACGACGCAGCTCTCGACCCGCACGATGTTCATGGTCGCGCTCTGCAACACCGAGCTATTGCCCTCGCCATTGGCCGCGATGACGAACTGGACCG
>PNBO01000109.1 GCA_003136095.1 Myxococcales bacterium | reverse complement strand
GCCCTGTCCATGGTTGCAACGCTAGGTCTAAGTGACAAGGACACGCTGTTTAGTCTGGATGCGTTGAGCGCGCTCCATCTCAAGCCGGATGCGACGGTCGCCGTGGCCCAGGCAGAGTCCATCCTCGCAACCCAGAATGAGCAATGTCTGACAACCCTACGCGAGCTGCACGGCGCTTTGGTGGAGCTAACCGAAAAACTCGTAGAACACGAGACCCTAGACGGAGAAGAAGTAGCTCAAGCGATATTAAACGCTCGCACAGCAGGCAAGAAGACCGAAGGCCTGAGCCGCGCGTCCGGTGTCCGATCATAATCATCGCTGCTGTGAACGCAGACATTCCGAACTCCAGCGTACGCAGGAGCGGCATGCCGAAGATCATTGAGGTTTTGGAAGGCTGATGGGAGATGCTCGTGCGATGATACCAGCCACGCAGGCCAGGCTAGAGGGGATGTAGTTGACGTAAGATCCAGGCTAGAGGGGATGTAGTTGACGTAAGATCGACTATCGGACTTTCGGCAGAGTGATGGCTCACGTGAAGACGAGGTTTGTTCGTCCTATGCTCCCCGGATCCGCTGGATGTCGGCCGTGGCCAATGCTTCGATCGCCAGGAAGATGTTCCCGGTGCTCTGGGAAACCGGCGGTGAGATCGCGCACCACCCGCCCTACGCCGCCACCCCTGAGCTGCAGCAAACCCTGCGCAGCCACGCGCGCCCGCCCACGGCTCCCGCGTCCGGCGTCCAGCCCGAGGCCGAAACCGCGCTCTGCGACTGGGACTATCCGGGCAATGTGCGCGAGCTGGCCAACGTGCTCGAGCGCGTGCTGGTGCTACGCGATCCCCACGACCCCAGCCCCATCGATCGCGACGAGGTCATGGCCGCCCTGTGCAGCGCCATCCGGCCGGCCGGCGCGGCCCCGGCGGCGGCAGCCCTCGGCGAGGATCGCCTGGCCGACGCCGTGGCCCGGGTCGAAAAGGCCAACATCGAGGCCGCCTTGCGCCGGACGCGCGGCGTGAAGAGCCACGCGGCCCGCATGCTCGGCATCAGCCGGCCCTCGCTTGACGAGAAGCTGGCCGACTTCAAGCTCGACATCTGGGCGCGGGAGTAGGCATCTCAAAGCGAATGACCCGCGAGGGTGCTACCCTTCCGCGCCCGGCATGATCGATACCAGCAACCTGGCCAAGGAATACGGCGCGCGCGTGCTGTTCGAAGACGTGACCCTGCAACTCGATGCGGGGTCGCGCTACGGGCTCGTGGGCGCCAACGGCTCGGGCAAGACGACCTTCCTGCGCCTCTTGGCCGGTGACGAGGAGGTCTCGCACGGCAGCTTCAGGCTGGCCAAGCGGGCACGCCTCGGCGTGCTTCGGCAGGACCGCTTCCTCGACGACGATGCCATCATTCTCGAGCTGGCCATGCGCGGCGACGCGGTGGTGTGGGAAGCCCTGTGCGAGCAGCGACGGATCGGCGAAGACGGCCATCCCGACCCGGGACGCATCACCTTTCTGCAAGATGTGATCGCCGCGCACGATGGCAACTCGCTCGAGGCCCGCGCCACCCGGGTGCTGGCGGGCCTCGGCATTCCCATGGCCGCGCACCGTTCGCCGCTCGGCACGCTGTCGGGCGGGTTCAAGCTGCGCGTGTTGCTGGCGCAAGTATTGATCGGCGGCGCGGATATCCTGCTGCTCGACGAGCCGACCAACCACCTCGACATCCTGACCATCCGCTGGCTCGAGAAGTTCCTGTCGAGCTACGCCGGTTGCGCGATCATCATCTCGCACGACCAGCGCTTTCTCGACAACGTGACCAGCCACACCTTGGACGTCGACTACCGCACCATCACGCTCTACCCCGGCAGCTACTCCACGTTCGTCGCCGACAAGGCCGCGATTCGCGAGCGCAAGCAGGCGACCATCGCGCGGGCCCAGGAGGAGATCGCGCGCAAGCGCGCCTGGGTCGAGCGCTTCGGCGCCAAGAACACCAAGGCGACGCAAGCCCAGAGCCGATTGAAACAGATAGATCGCATCGAGGTGGAAGAGCTGGTGGCAAGCTCGCGGCGTGTCCCCATGCTGCGCTTCGAGCAGGAGCGGCCGAGCGGCAAGGAGGTGCTCGACATCGAGAAGCTATGCAAGGCCTACGGTGACCAGCGCGTGCTGTCGGACGTGAACCTGGTGCTGCGGCGGGGTGAGCGGATCGGCATCATCGGACCCAACGGCCTCGGCAAGTCCACGCTGCTCAAGATCCTGGTGCGCCGGCTGGCCGCTGACGCCGGGCACGCGCACTGGGGCCACGAAGTGCGCTTCGGCTACTTTCCCCAGGACCACCGCGAGGTCCTGGACGATCCCGATGCCACGCCGCTCGGGTTGCTCGAACACGCGTGTCCCGGCGCCAGCCCGACCTTCGTGCGCAGCCAGCTCGGCCGCGTGCTGTTCTCGGGCGAGGATGTGCAAAAGCGGGTGGGCCTGCTCTCGGGCGGTGAGGCCGCGCGCCTCATCTTCGCGCTGCTCATCGTCCAGAAGCCCAACGTGCTGGTGCTGGACGAACCCACGAATCACCTAGACCTGGAAGCCATCGGTGCGCTCATCGACAGCCTCAAGGGCTATCCCGGCACGGTGCTCTTCGTCTCGCACGACCGCTGGTTCGTGTCCGAGCTCGCCACGCGCATCGTCGAACTCACGCCGGACGGGCCGCGCGACTTTCCCGGCACCTATACCGAATACCTCGCCCGGTGCGGCGACGACCACTTGGATGCCGACGCGGTCGTGGAAAAGGCGAAGCGCGCGCGGCAAGCCGGCGAAGCCGCCACCAGCTCGCCCAACGCCACCGACTGGGAAGCGAAGAAGCGCCGGCGCAACCGCCTGCGGGAGTTGCCCAAGCGTCGCGATCAAGTGCTGGCCGAAATCGAGGCGGCCGAAAGCCGCAAGCAAGCCATCACGGATTTGTACTGCTCGCCCGGCTTCTTCGAGCGCACCGGCCAGGACGAGGTCGCCGCGCTCGAGCAAGAGCAGACCGCCCTGGCTTCGCGCATCGAGGCGTTGCTCGCCGAATGGGAGGCCCTGGAGCAGGAGATCGCCAGCCTCGAATCCGGGTAGCGCTGAACAGGTCTCCCGGTGACTGGGAATCCTGGTTGCGGCGTTGCCGTTCCGGCCTGCTAGCCTTGGGCGGCGAACATGCTGGTTCTTCGCATCGTCGCCACGCTGGCTGGGTTGTTGGTCCTGTGGGCCGTCTTGTTGGACGCGCTCGAAACCGTGGTCTTACCCCGGCGCGTGCGGCGCCAACTTCGACTGACGGCCTGGTACTACCGGCTCGCCTGGGGGCCCTGGGCGGCCTTGACGAAGCGAATCAAGTCCCAGGGAAGTCGCGAAGCCCTGCTGGGTTACTTCGGACCGCTCTCCCTCATCTTCTTACTTGCCCTGTGGGCCACCGGTCTCATCTTGGGTTTTGCGCTGCTGCAATATGGAACCGGCGGACACCTCCTGCTGTCGAATGCGCAACTGACTTTCGGGGGGTTGCTCTATCACAGCGGCGAGACGTTCTTTACGCTCGGCTATGGCGACATCGTCCCCGACTCGGGTTGGTCGCGTTTTCTCGCCGTGTTGGAGGCGGGGATGGGTTTTGCCTTCTTGGGTATCGTCATCGGCTACCTGCCCACGATCTACTCGGCCTTCTCCCGTCGCGAAGTCGAGATTGCTTTGCTCGATGCCCGCGCCGGGTCTCCGCCCACCGCCGCCGAGTTGCTGCGCCGCTATTGCCAATGCCCGCCGCACGACGGGCTCGACCGCATCTTTCACGCCTGGGAGCGGTGGTCCGCCGAGGTCTTGGAGAGCCACCTTTCCTATCCCGTGCTCAGCTTCTTCCGCTCGCAACACAACAACCAATCGTGGCTGGCGGCGCTGACCACCATCCTGGACGCGACCGCGCTGGTCATGGTCGGTGTCGAAGGTATCGCGAGCGAGCAGGCCAAGATGACCTTTGCCGTGGCCAGACACGCGGTGGTGGATCTCTCGCAGGTGGTGCTGACGCGATACGATCCGCTGGTTGCCGACCGGTTGCCCCCTGAAGAGCTCGTGCGCTTGCGCCAAGCCTTGTCCGACAAGGGGCTCAAGTTGCGTGCGGGCCACGCGGCGGAGGAGAAGCTGGCCGCTCTGCGCGCGCTCTACGAGCCCTACGTGAACGCGCTGGCGCGGAGTCTGCTGATTGTGCTGCCGCCATGGCTGCACGCCGAGCGCAAGCTCGACAATTGGCAGGTCGCTCCTTGGGACGAAGCCGTCGCCGCCCGCGGCGGCGCATCGGTTTCCCCCTATCACAGCGAGGATCACTTCTGAGGGCTAGCGCAGGTACGGGGCCAGCGCCGGGATGCCGGGATTGGCCTTGATCGCGTCGCTCATGACCTGTCCGCCGCAATAATGCGGATCG
>PNBO01000256.1:5377-6129 GCA_003136095.1 Myxococcales bacterium | reverse complement strand
GATCTCCAGGTTCTCGACGCTGGTCTCAGCGCTATCGGGGCGGGCGAAGACGAAGATGCCGTCGCGGTGCCAGGCGTTGCACGCGTAGTACTGATCGAAGTCGTGGATGGTGTTGCCCAGCAGCTTGACCCCGGTGATCTTGGTTCCCGCCGTGGAATTGCCGAGCGCGACCGCGATGCCCCAGTTCATGTTGGTGACCTCGTTGCAGGACACCTCGCCGCCGTCGATGACCTTGCCGCTGCCCGCGGTGAAGGTGATGCCGGCGTTGCCGACGTCGCGCACGGTATTGTGCCGGACTCGCGAGAGCGGTGAGTTGTTGACCGCGATGCCGGTGCCGGATTGCTTCTCCCAGCTCGTGCCGCCGGGATTGGTCGGGTAGTAGACGTCGCTGATGCGGCAATAGCGGACCTCGTTGCTGGCGCCGCCGTCGATGGAAATCGCGGTCGAGCTCGACGACTTGCTGAACGCACGCAGTTCGAAGCCGTCGATGANNTGCAGGACGAAGCCCTGGGTGCGGGTCGCCTCACCGCTGATGACCGCCAGACCAGTTCCCCAGGCGTTGCCGCTGTCGCCAGTGTAGACGATGGGGGCGCTGGCGCTGCCGCTGGCCGGTACCGTAATGGCGCCTTTGTAGACCACACCGCCCTTGAAGAGCACGACGTCGCCGGAGGCAAGGGTCGCGGCGGCCGCCAAGCCCGTGGCCGCGTTGTCGCCAGGCGCGCGCTTCCAGGCCGTGGCCTGCGTACGGCCGT
>PNBO01000256.1:3182-5281 GCA_003136095.1 Myxococcales bacterium | reverse complement strand
CCGGCTCCGCCAGTCGCGGCGTCGTGGCCGCCGCCTGAGCCCGAAGATCCGCACGCCCCCATGACCAGCCACAGGCCAACCACCGCGCTCGTCCAGCTTCGCCAATACAATGCGAAACCGTCACGCATGGGGCAATCCTTTCGCTTCGCGGTGCAGCGTCTCTAGTTGGTGAGCACCGGGCCGGTATCCACGACCTCGAAATCGCTGCCGTGCACCTGCCGCAGACCGGTCAGCAGCCCGTCCATGTACGGCGCCCAGCCCTCGTTCGATTCGCCCGAGATGTACCAGTTGCTGCCGTTGTCGGCCAGGATGATGCCGTACTTCTTCATGGCCGTCATGATGACCAGGGTTGGCCCCGAGAAGCTGCTGGTCACGAAGGACGCCTTGAGGCGCAGGCGCAGACCCATGGGTGGCAGGCCGGCCGTCGTGTTGCCCGCCGCGTGCGTCGCGGGATGGATGTAGCCCTGGAAGGACTTGCTGACGGTGAAGCGGATGGCGTGTCGGATCTCGCCCTGGTTGACGGTCTCGTCGAAACGGACCAAGCCGGGGAAGATGGGCAGCCCGGCCGCATCGGCGGAGGTCCAGCCATCTTTGCGGAGCGCGTTCGAACCAAGGTGGAAGATGGCACCATTGGCCGCGGTCCAGCCGGAGGAGCCGGTCGGATTCTGGGCATTGTAGAGCTCGTAGAGCGTGCAGTTGTTCGGCGCGCCCGCGGTGTCGATGTAGAGCACGTGGCGGTCGCTGCCGGGATCGGCATCGGGGCCACCCTCGATGGGCGCGGTCAGAGGAATGGGGTAGCAGAACTGGTTGCTTCCCGTCGGGCAGGGCAGGGGATCGCTCTCGGTGGGCCCCCAACTCGCCGTCCAGGTGATGGGCTGCGGGGTGGCGCCGGTTCCCGAGGAGAACGGGAAGCCGTAGGCGTCGGTCATCGTGCCCCAGTCGGGATGGAAGGTCGTGGTCGGGGACATGTTCGCAAGGTAGGTCGCGCTGTTGGCGTTGAGCGGGTAGCCCGAGATGTCCAGGTTCCAGGGGTTGTCCGCCGGGAAGATGGTGCATCCGCCGGTCGTCGCCACTCCGCCCCCGCCCCCCGATCCGCCGGCCGGAGGCGAGCCTCCGCTCCCGGCCGAGCCGCCCGCGCCACCCGCGCCGTTCGAGCTCCCGCTGCCGCAGCCGAGGAGCATCAAGCTCAAAGGGAGCAAGCCCCAAAACGCGATTCCATCCAGCTTCTTCATCCAGATCCTCCGGCGCAGTCCGCTTGCCGCTCCATTATGCGGCAGCCGCGCGCGGAAGGGAACCACGCGAACGGGGCCGCAGGCAGGTGGCGGCGTCGCCAGCTACCAGTTAGTTCCTGACAGTTCCTGACACGTGCGTCCCGGGCCCACGCGCCGTTGAGCGCCTCTTGCATTGGTCGTGGCCATGCATTCAATCTGGCCNNTTCCTTCCGGGCTGCGGCGTGCTGCACTCCAGCGAGTGCAACTGCTATCGTGTGTGCAGACCACGACTACTTGGGTATATGACATGGTCGTTTGCCCAAACGGCTGTCTCGAAGACGCGTCGGGCGCACATTGTCTCTAGCATCGGTTCTTCGAACCACGGTGTCCCGCGCTTCCCACTGGGCCATCCCTGCGACTGTCGCTAGTATGCCGCCCATGCCGGCGCTGCTTGCACTCTTCGGGCCCAAACAGGGGCTGCGCATTCCCCTGGCCGGGCGTTTGATTCTTGGCCGGGGTGCCAGCGCGGATCTGCAGTTGGTCGACGGCAAGGTTTCGCGCGAGCACTGTTGNNGACGAGATTGCGCTGGGCGATACCTTGTTGCTCGTCGCGGGCGACGATGTGGCGGTGGCGAACGCGCGCTACGGCGCGGGCACCCTCCTGGTTTCGCCGCAGGGGAAGGCGAGCACGGCGGTGAATCCGGGCGCGCCGCTACCGGTGGCGCCGGGCAAGGACGGGATGCGCGGACTCGGGGCGCTGGCCGCGCGACTGGCCGCGGCCGGGGATGAGGAAGAAGGCGCCACGGCGCTGCTCGACGCCATCGAAGCCGAGCTCGCGCCCAAGCGCGCGATGGTCCTGCTGCGCCTGTGGCAGGGCGAGGGCGGCCC
>PNBO01000256.1:0-3125 GCA_003136095.1 Myxococcales bacterium | reverse complement strand
CGCCGCGGATCTGTCGTGGCTCGAAGCCGTGGGGCACCTCGCGACGCTGCGCCTGGGCGAGCGTCCCACGGCGTCAGCGGACGCGATCGACGAGGGGCCGGTAGGGGCAAGCCCCGCTTTCGTTTCGGCGCTGAGCCTCGCCACCGCGGCCGCGCGCGTGGACTCGACGGTGCTGCTGCTCGGCGAGACCGGCACCGGCAAGGAGGAGATCGCGCGCCTCATTCACGCCCGCAGCCCGCGCAGCCGCGCGCCCTTCGTGGCCGTCAACTGCGGCGCCATCGCCGAGGCCCTGGCCGAGAGCGAGCTCTTCGGCCACGAGAAGGGCGCCTTCACGGGCGCCGTCGCCACCCGGCTGGGCGCCTTCGAGGCGGCCGACGGCGGGACGCTGTTCCTNNGAGCGCGCGGTGGTGCGCGTGGGCGCCAGCGTGGCCCGCCAGGTCGACGTGCGCATCGTCGCGGCCACCCATCGCGACCTGGCCGCAGACGTAAAAGAGCGGCTCTTCCGCGACGACCTGTTCCTCCGGCTCAATGTTCTTTCCATTACCCTGCCGCCCTTGCGCGACCGCCGCGACGACGTGCCACTGCTCGCCCGCGTGCTCCTCGAACGCATCGCCGTGCGGCTCGGCCTGCGCTCGCCCGGACTGCGTCCCGAGGCCGAGGCGGCGCTCGCCGCCTGGGAGTACCCCGGCAACGTGCGCGAGCTCGGCAACGTGCTCGAGCGCGTGCTGGTGCTACGCGATCCGCGCGACCCCAGCCCCATCGATCGCGACGACGTGATGGCCGCGCTCGGCTGCGCCCTGCGCCCGGCGGCCGCCCCGGTGATCCCGGGCGAGGGCCGGCTGGCCGACGCCGTGGCGCGGGTCGAGAAGGCCAACATTGAGGCCGCGCTCCGCCGGGCGCGCGGCGTGAAGAGTCACGCGGCCCGCATCCTCGGCATCAGCCGGCCCACGCTCGACAAGAAGATGGCCGACTTCAAGATCGACATCTGGTCGAAGGAGTAGGCGGCCCCGGTTGGTAGATTCACCGCCAGGAGATCCTCAACATCGACCGGCAAGAGATGAGGCTGGCGGGCGGGTCGCACGGTTCGCCCAAGGACGCGTACGCTGGCCCCAGGTTTCGACCGGGGGTCGCGGGGGAATGCGAAATCACCGCCTCACTGGTTTCGCACCGACCGCCGGAATCCTTGGCTCCTGAAGGGACCTCTGGCGCGGATGCATCGTCGCTGTTGCCAGGCGCACGGCCTGCGTCCCAGGGCATCGTTGTTTGGGGCAGCAACGACATCCGACCTCCGCCGCAGGCTGATCCAGCCAGGGTGGACTCTAGGCCTGCCAGGTGCGCCAGGCGAAGTTGAGCTCGACGCCGCTGGCGACAGGGCGGAACAGCGCGCATGACAGTGACGATACCATCCCTGCGGCAGAGTCGTTACCAAGCCAGCGGCGCGTCGGCCGGCGGGCCCAGTGAGGAGCGGACGGCTCCGACTATCCGCCCTTCCCGGATTTCGCGCCCGCGGGTGAGTGGAGCGACTTGAGCAGCTTGAGCAAATCCGGCCGCGCCGCCTCGTCGCCCACCATCTTGACGAACCAGCTACGCCCACCGACGAACAGCAGGCCGGCCAGCATCCGTTGCCGGTTCGTACCTTCCGTGGCGAAATCGTAGAGCGAGATCTCGCCAGCCTGGCTAGCCACTTCCTGGCGCAGATGCGCGCGGCCGGCGTCGTCGACCGGAGGCAAGCCGATCTGGTTGCGCCAGCGGTTGACGTTGCCGAGCTCCCCGCCTGCCAAGCCGGGCAGCATGACCACGCTGACGTCGATCTTGCCCGGCACCGGTGGCTTGAGTGTGGCAAAGCGCATGCCGTTGCCGGGAGCCTCGGACCAGCCTTTGGGCAAGTCCCAGGTGATCGCGTCCCCACTCTGCGGCGTCGGAGGCAGCGGAACCATCGGGTTGGCGGCCGGAGCCATCGGCTCAGCCGGCGGCGGCGCGGCGCCAATCGTCGGTGGCGTGGAGACTGGTTGGTCGCGCTTGCACGCGGTACCGAGCACCATGAGAAACGCAACCGTGCCAAGCGACACGGCAGAGAGGGATTTGAGGCTCATACCCCTGAGATGCCGGGTCATCGGGTGGCGTCACCGGAAGTGGGCGGCTTCCTGAGCTCTGGCCACCGCGGTCGCGCGCGTGGACTCGACGGTGCTGCTGCTTGGTGAGACTGGCACCGGCAAGGAAGAGGTCGCGCGCATCATTCATGCCCGCAGCCCACGCAGCCGCGCGCCCTTCGTGGCCGTCAACTGCGGCGCCAGCGCCGAGGCCCTGGCCGAGAGCTAGCTCTTCGGCCACGAGAAGGGCACCTTCACGGGCGCCGTCGCCACGCGGCTGGGGGCCTTCGAGGCGGCCGATGGCGGGACCCTGTTTCTCGACGAGATCGGGGATCTCTCGCTGCCCCTCCAGGTCAAGCTCCTGCGCGTCCTGCAAGAGCGCGCGGTGGTGCGCGATCCGCGCGACCCCAGCCCCATCGATCGCGACGACGTGATGGCCGCGCTCGGCTGCGCCCGGCGCCGCCGAGCGCGCGGCGTGAAGAGTCACGCGGCCCGCATCCTCGGCATCAGCCGGCCCACGCTCAACAAGAAGATGGCCGACTTCAAGATCGACATCTGGTCGAGGGCCCGACCTTGGCCGCGCGGCTTGCCAATGGCCCGCTCCACGTCGGCGAGGCGCGGGCGATCTTCGCGCGCCTGCTCGATGCCGTCGGGCACGCGCACGAGCACGGCGGTTGCAGCATCGCCTCGTCGCCGGCAGGTTTGACTTCCGGCCCGGCGAGGCGTAAGAACCCTGCGTCCTTCGATGGCGGTGGAGTCCGCCGATAACCGCCACGTCCCTACCGTGGCCGATGACTCCTGCGGGGCTGTTCGTCCGTAGGAGTCGTTTCCAAGTCAGAGCATCAGGTCAGCCCTGTGCGTAACACGCTTTGCGCCACAACGCGCAAGGAGGCTGACCGGTGCAACAAACCTTCACGATAGCTGCCCTCTGGGTGGGATTGGCCCTCATCGCCAGCCTCCTGGGCTCGCGCCTGCGGATTTCCAACGCCCTGATGGAGATCACCGTCGGCGTCGTGGCCGGGGCGATTGCCACGC
>PNBO01000385.1:308-3384 GCA_003136095.1 Myxococcales bacterium | reverse complement strand
TCGGCCACCAGCTCCAGATTGGCGAGGGCGGGCTCGACCAGCGCATCCGGACCGCTGGCCGCGACCCAGCCGAGTTTCATCTGCGGCAACCCACTCGCCTTGGAAAGCCCGCCCAAGGAAAAGGTGAGCGCCTGGCTCGGACGAGCCGCAATCGCGGTCACCGCATCCGCCGCGGGCGCGATGGGGAAATCGGCGAAGACCTCGTCGGCGATCACGGCCACGCCGGCTGGCGCGGCCAGGGCGGCGAGGCGTTGCCAATCGTCCGCGCCGAGGTATGAGCCGGTCGGATTGTTGGGACTGACCACGACGACCGCGGCCGCGCCCGCGAGATCGAGGCTGGGAAAGTCGATGTGCCAGCGTCCGTCGTAGGCGAGACGGTAGGGCCGCGGTTCGAGACCTTCGAGGCGGGCCAGGTAGTCGAAGAGCGGATAGCTTGGCTCGGGCACGAGTACGGCCTGTCCGGGATCACCGAGCAGCTTGAAGAGGAGGGCATAGGATTCGCTGGAGCTGGCGGTGAGGAAGATGCGGTCACTGCCGACGCTGGCGCCGCGCCGGGCATAGTCCGCGGCCACGGCCGCACGCGCGGCGGGCAGGCCTCGCGGTGTGGGGTGATAGTGCGCCATCGCCGGCTCCGCGAAGGCGGCCGCGATCGCCTCGGCCGGGTAGGGCAGGCCGGCCAGTGTGGGATTGGACACGGTCAAATCGCAGAGGGGACGGCCGCTCGCGCGCAACTCGCGCTCCGCCGTCGCCAGCCGGTTTTCCGGGACGCTCCAGGTTAGCCGTTGCGAAAAACGCACGGAGGTCACAGCAGCCCGACGTCTTCCGCGCGCACGAAGCCTTCCAGGCCGTTGGCCAGGCGCACGCGCACCCAGTCCTGCTCGCGCTCGAGCACGCGCACGCGCAGGCCGCCGTGCACCTCGAAACTGGTGCGGAAGTTGCCGTCCGCGCCTTCCTTGACGGCGACCCGGTCGGGCAGCACCACGGCCGCCGGGATGCGGTCCAGGTTCACGCGGCCGAGCAAGAGCAGCCCTGCCAGAAGCGCGCCCGTGCCGAGGATGGCCGCGCCGGTGGTGACAGCCAGGCGCGAGTCGTGCGCCATGCTCCGGCGCAGGAAGAGCAGTGCGAAGCAGCCGAGGTAGAGCCCGCAGAAGAGCCATACCTCCGCCGACGGGCCCAGGTAGGTGGCGACGCGGCTCCACAGCGGCTCGCGCTCGGCGCCTTCCAGCTTGTCGTGCGCGCGCTGGCCCGCCAGCTTGCGCGCCTGCACCAGGTTGAAGCGCGCGTCTTCGTCGTCAGGGGAGACCACCAGGGCCCGCTCGAAGGCCCAGATGGCGTGGCCGAGCTGGCCGGCGCGGAAGTAGGTGACGCCGAGGTTGTAGTAGAGATCGGCGGAAACGACGTGCTGCCGGTCGAGTTGCTCGTAGGCGGCGGCCGCGGCCTTGTAGTCCCCACGCAGGTGCGCCTCGTTGCCACGCTTCCAGGCTTCGTCGAGGAGATCGGCATGGGCGGGGCGCGCGAGAGTGGCAAGCGCAGGCAAGACCGCGAGCAGGGTCGCGACCGACACGCTGAGAACGCGAGCCTTCACGACGGGCTCCCTTCGCGCGCGCCGAGCTTCTCGAAGTCTTCGATGATCTCCCCGGCGCGGTCGATGGCCCGGCTCGCCTCCTCGGCCGTGATACTGCCCGGGGCGAAGCGGGCGCGATCGCAGTCGTCGAGCGCGGCCACGGTCCCGTCGACGAGCGCGGGGGCGGCGCCGGCCTTGGTCAGGGCCGCGCGCAGCTCGTCGCGCGACATGCCGGCGGCGCCGCTGCCGATCTTCCCGGCCAAAAGCTCGCGCAGGACGCGTTCGATCTCGCCCAGCGAGGGGGCGAGGCGTCCTTCGTGCAAGAGCGCGGCGGCGGTGCGCAAGCGGCGGCTGGCCGCGCGACGCCGCTTGCGGCGGCGCTTGCCCTCCGACTCCTCGCCCAGGCGCGCCCGCGCCACGCCGAGCAGACCAAGGAAGGCCAGCAAGGCGGGCGGTGCGATGACCAGGCCCACGAACGTGGGCGAGCGGTAGAGCGCGGCGCCGAAGTCGCGGCGCAAAGCCGTGCGGTTGCGCAGNNTCTGCGTGTCGAAGTAGGAGAGCGCCAATGGTGGAATCTCCGTCTCGCCCGGCTTCTCGGGCAAGAGCAGGTATTCGGCGGTCTTGCTGCCCCCGATCTCGTCGGCGTGGTTGAGTTGCACGCTCACCTTTGGATCGTAGATCTTCCAGCCGTCGAGGCGAGGCAAGGCGGGCAGGGCGATCTTGCGCAGGTTGCCCTGGCCGTCGATCCGCAGCCTGAGCGTGATGGCCTCGCCGACCTGGACGTGGTCGCGATCCACCTCGGCGGCGAGGGTGAAACGCCCGACCGCAGACGGGTCGAAGCCGGCGGGCGCTCCCGCGGGCAAAGGCATGATCTCCAGCGGCACGGGATCCGCCCGCAGGTGCTCGCTACGCAACGGCGCGCCGAAGAAGCCCACGCGCGAGATGTCGGCCTCGAGCGGCGTGACCGTGGTGCGCCCCGGCCGAAGCCCGAAGAGCGCCTTGCGCATGAGCGGCCCGACCAGATACACGCGNNGGCGCGTAGTTGTTCTGGCGTTCGGCCAGGCAGAGGGACCATTCGATGGTGATCTGTTCGCCCACGAAGGCGCGGGTCTTGCTGGGCAGCGCGCGCAGGAAGTTGCGCTGTCCGGCGGGGCGGCCCGGGTCAGCCGGAGCCGGTTCCGGCTCGGGTTCGGGCTCGAGCCCGGGGAAAAGGGAACTGGGATCGGGAAAACCGGGGAAGCCGCGCGGTGCTCGCGGGCGGGGCTGTGGCGCCTGGCCGGCCTCGACCACCGTGACATTGACCTTCTCGGTGCGCAGCTCGCGGCCGTCGACGCGCACGCCGGCCGGGCCGATGACCAGCTTGCCCTTCTGCAAGGGCACGAGCTGGTAGTGCCAGGTGTAGATCTGGCGCATCAGGCTGCCGCCGCCGCCCATCTGGATCTGCGTCGACTGGCTGGGCTGCTCGGCCACGACGCGGAATCCGCGGAAGTCCGGCGGCCGGTAGTCCTCCAT
>PNBO01000385.1:0-270 GCA_003136095.1 Myxococcales bacterium | reverse complement strand
CTTCGTCTACCAGTCTTTGGCCGGCGGCGCACGGCGGACGGCACGCAGGCGGGCGCGCATTTTCTCCAGATCCTTCGGGCTGTGCTCCAGGTTGTCGAGCACGGCATCGATCTCGCGCATGTCCGGCGCCTTGTCGCCTTGGTGGTCCTGTTGCTGTTGCTGCTGCTGGGCCTGCTCGTTCTGCTTCTCTTGCTGCTTCTGCTGCTCGTCCTGCTTCTTGTCGTCTTGCTTCTGCTTTTCGTCCTGCTTTTCGTCCTTCTGCTTGTCGTC
>PNBO01000380.1:19039-41838 GCA_003136095.1 Myxococcales bacterium | reverse complement strand
GGAGAGCGTTCATAACGATTACGGCCTGAAGAAGCTGCTGCCGGCCGACGCAACTCCCTTCGTCGAAACCATCTGCGCTGCGAAGCTCTCGATCGACATCCCAGCACTCGCCAAGCACCCATGAACAAGCAGCCCAAAGCCTCGCAATCCTAACCCGAGCCACCCCTCGCGGGATTCCCATCGACAATATCCAGCCCGCGGGCCTGCTGGGCTCGCCCTCATGGGGTGATACGTGCGATTGTGCTCACGCAGGCAATCCAGNNGAACCAGAGGTTGCCGTCCGGCCCCGTGGTAATCCCGGTGGGTCCGGAGTGCGCGGTGGGGAGCGGGAACTCAGTGAGCGTTCCGGTCGTCGTGAGGCGGCCTATCTTGTTGTCGGTGTACTCGGTGNNCCGCCGGTGCCTGGGATCTCGTTCGCCTGGCCTGCGACGGTGATGCTGCCAATGCCCTTGGCCGACTCGACGAACCAGAGATAGCCATCCGGTCCCACGGTGATGTCGTGCAGGTCGAGGGCCTCGCTCCCGCTCCCGATGGCGAAAGTGGTCACCGCGCCGTCCGTCGTGATCCGTCCGATCCTGCTNNACCGTCGGGCGTGATGCGCCCGATCTTGCCGGCCAACCATTCGGCGAACCAGAGGTTGCCCTCGGGCCCGGCCGTGATGCCCTTGGGCGCGCAGTTGCTGGGCAGGGCGAATTCCGTGATGACGCCATCCGGGGTGATGCGCCCGACCTTGTCCACGACATCTTCGGTGAACCAGAGATTGCCGTCGGGTCCGGCCGTGATGTCGGAAGCAAAGGGGTAGGTGGTGGGAATCGGGACTTCGACGATCGGGTGTGCGGGATCCGGGACATAGGTCGTGCCGCCGGTCGCAGGTGTGCCTCCTGCACCACTCGTCCCACCGCTGGGGCCAACGGCTGCATCCGCACGGTTCGAAGCCGGATGGGTCGTACAAGCCGGACCAAGCGCCAGCAGTGCGATGACCGCGAGGAACCACCTGTCGTCCATCCCGCCCATTNNTGTCCGATAACCGATCTCACGTCAACCAGCGCCCCCGATAGGGGCGGTGAAAGAGCAGGAGGTCGATGAAGTACTCGTGCCCACCGACGTCGATGCGGTGCTGGTTGCCGATGAACGCGCAGGCGCCACCCATCTCGGCCAGAAAGCGGCGCAGGTTGTTCACCAGGGCACGCTCCAACTCGCGTTCCGAGTGCGCTTCGGCCAGATTCAGAAAATCGAAGGTGTAGTGATCCTTCACGGCCAGGACGGCCTGGGCGCGGAGCGCGGGCGATAAGGTCTGGTCGAAGCTGGTCTGGTTCGATAAATACTTTTCGTAGCTCCTATTATCCACCTGATGCTGGAGCACGGCGCGGGTCCAACCGAAGCGGGCGGTGGCGCGCAGGTAGAACTCGCGCTCCAGGTCGTCCTTGCAACTCCCGAGAATAACGAGGTTTTTCGCCCAGCCAATTTCTCTAACCAGTGGTTGGAGTTTTGGCCGGTTGCAGTACAGAACGTAGAACTGGCGCATAAGCCATAGGTTCTGGGCAGAAAACCCGTTCCGCCCTGGGAACTCGGCCTGCAGGTCGCGAGCAAGGGTTTCGACGACCGAGCGTCCCCAGCCGAGGCTTTCCTGCTTCCGGTGGATGGCCTCGCCGATGTCCCAGTACAGCCTGACCAGCTCCGCGTTCGCGGCCCGCAGCGCCTGGTACTGGCCGCTACGGATGCGGGCCTTGACCTCTACCAGGAAGCCGGCGTAGTCCCGAGCCATCGGTTCGATCATGGTGTCCCCTTCGGGGCGCAAGGAATGAACACACCTCTACAGTTTACCTGGGGCACGGAATAAGGCACAGTTCCGCCAGGACGTGGCTGCGAATGATCTCGGCGAGATCCTCGGGACGCTTCAACGCAAAGTCATGGCCACTGCCGCGCACGATCTCGTGTCGAGACCGAGGAATGCGTTCACGAAGGAAACACCCCACGGCCGGAGGACAGATGGTGTCCTCATCCCCGGTGAGGATGAGCGTCGACGCCTCGATAGCGCCAAGCCTCGCGGTCAGGTCCGTGAGATCCCGCTCGAACCAGTCAGGGACATTGGGAAGCTGGGCACGAAATCCGGCGCGCCAGTCAGATCCGCCGAGCCCCCTCACGTCGACCCCACCCGAGGTGGCGCACAGAACCAGCGTAGCCACACGCTGTGGCTGTTCGATGGCGAGACGAGCCGCGAGGACCCCACCCATCGACTGCGCGATCAAATGGATCGAGGTCGTGGGAAGCCTTCGCAGCATCCATCGGTAGAGCCCGTCGAGAGACTCGATGGTCGAGTCGGCTGGCACATCGCCGAATCCCGGCCAGGCCATCAGCTGTGTTGGCCCGAAGTCACCCAGCCGATCCACCACTGGCTGCCAGAAGCTGGCGCGACCACCTGCTCCGGGGAGAAACACCAAAGGGTGCATGCTCGGCGGGCTCACACGTCGATCTTGAACCCAAGATCGAGATTCGACGCCTGCTTGCCACCGCGAATCCCCCAGTTGTCGAGGGGGAGGTCGTTTACTGTGATGAACAGCTCGTTCCCGTCGATACCCGGTGACGCCGCTAGGTTGCGCGCGATGGCCTCGAATAAGGCTAGCTTGGCTTCTCGGCTGCGCCCCGAAAATGCGGTAATGGAGACAATGGTGGGTGCGGCCCCGCGCCCCTCGAAATCCTCGGGGGCATGCTCGCTTAGGATCTGTTGTCGGTCGTGGTCCGGAATCTTGAATCCCTCGATCAGCGCGGCGTGCACACCGTCGAGAATGGCGCGCTTGTATTCGGGCGAATGCCCCTTGCGGATGTCGATGTAAACGAGCGGCATGGTGCGAGTATGCAGCGAAGGCCTCTTGGGTACCAGGGTCGACGCTTGGTATACCGTTCATCGGGACGTCTGATGGAGGCCAACCGACAAAACTGGGACGCGGAGGACTACGCCCGAAATTCCTCCGCCCAGCTCGAATGGGCCACCGAGCTGATGGCCAAGCTTGCCCTGAAGGGCGACGAGGCGATCCTGGACATCGGCTGCGGGGACGGAAAGATCACGGCGGAGCTGGCCCGGCACCTCCCGAGAGGAATGGTCGTCGGGATCGATGCCTCGCCAGCCATGGTTTCTACCTCCCGGACAAGATTTCCTCCGGAGAAGAATCCCAACCTCCGTTTTCGGCAGATGGACGCCGCGCGCTTGGAACTGCCGGAAGAGTTCGACATCGCGTTCTCGACATCGGTGCTGCATTGGGTTCGGGATCATCGGGCCGTGCTGCAAGGAGTGCGGCGCTGCCTTCGGCCGGGCGGAAGAATCCTGTTGCAGATGGGAGGGAGAGGAAACGCGGAGGAGATGTTCTCTGTCGTACATGACGTGATTCGTTCTCCGTCCTGGCACGACGCCTTTGTGGGCTTCGAGTCTCCTTGGCATTTCTACGGCGTCGAGGACTACCAAACCTGGCTTCCCAAGTGTGGGTTCACGCCGGTGAGGATCGAGCTGATACCCAAGGACATGCGACACGACGGTCGGGCTCAACTGAAGGGATGGATGCGGACAACATGGTTTCCCTACACCGACCGAATACCCATCGAGCGAAGGGAGATGTTTGAGGACGAGGCCGTGGAGAAGTACCTCCGCGTTTATCCGGTTGACGAACAAGGCAGGACGCACATGAAAATGGTCCGGCTTGAAGTTGAAGCCGTTGTCACGTGACGAGCGACCGCTCCATCGGGACGTAGCGCATGCCACCTTCCACTTCTTCAGGGCCCGTGACCTCAAAGCCCAGCGCTTCGTAGACAGGCACGGCCGCTGGCGATGAATGCACCTCCAGCTTGGTGGCCTCGGGCACGTTCCGCCGCACTCGTTCGGCGGCGGCGTCGAACAACCTCCTGCCGATGCCTTGTCCGTGTAATTTGGGTCGGACGAAAAATAGGGTAATGTGGTTTCCGTCGCGAAACGCGCACATCCCCACCGTGTGGCCACCGAGCTTCGCGACCAGGGTGAATCCTTGTCGATTCGGGAGCGAGCGCAGGTACTCGCAGGTTACGACCCGAGCAAACAGCTCTCGCCCTTCCTCGGTGTAGTCAGGGGCCACGCACGTGTCGAAGCTTTCCTTCACGACGGCCATGGTTTCGTCAACGTCGGCTTCGTCCAGTAACGACAGCTGAATCGCCATGCGAACGAGATTAGCTCCACGATCCTGGTCTTGTCGAACGGCTCGGACGGCGGCGACAGAACTCTCCTGCGTGCGGGGTAGACTCGCTGCGAGCTGCCCGTGCTTCACGTCGGTTACCCACCTCGACGATGTCATTTTTCGATCATGAACACTACACACGGTCAAAACAGTCAGACGAAAACGGAAACGGTTCGCACCATGGCGGGCAAGCCAGTTGCAACCATCAGGACCAACCCCAGTTCGGGCGTGCAGCGAGGCTACGACAACCTCGGGAACTACGCAGGCAAGTACGATCCCGGGAAGAACGTCACCTACGACAAACAGGACAGGCAGGTCTCCAAAGGCAACGGCCTCGTCGGAGTTGCCACCAACAGCCTTTGCTACAAGGGCATGGGCGTGGGAATTTCAAGCGCCCTTTTCCCATCGCCGCGTCGCATCTCAGGTTGTCCGATAACCGATCTCACGTCAACTAGCGCCCCCGATAGCCGGGCATCCGCGGATACGCGGCGGCCGGGCTGGGCCTGGCCAAAATCACCCGCCGGGGCAACGAGCTGCCTTCGTCCGGCGAATGGAGCTTTCCGGACTACGAGATGCTACACGACCAGGTGGTGAACATTCCCGTCCAGCTCGGCGTGAGCGCGGACTGTGGCTCTAGCCGAGCGTGATGGTCGCGGCATGAACAGAGTTTACACCCTTCGGTGCCGCGGTTCTTCGCAAGAGCTCCCTCCGACCGCCCGGCAAGGGCCGTCTGCCCGACGCATGGTCGCATTCGGCCGACAATGATGGTTCCGCGCCGTGGTCGGCGCGCACTTCTGCGAGCGCCCGCGGAAAAGCGCGACGATGCGAACGCCATCCTGCGATCACTCGACTACGAAGGGTCCTTCCTGGATGTCGGCGCCAACCAAATCGATCGTTGCGTTGCTGCGGACGACGGTCGAGATGGTCAGTCGCGCCAACTTGATCTTGCCATTCTCGTCAGCGGAGATGGGGCGGAGGAGGTTCGCATCCACGACGAGCTGGCCGGCCGAATCAGGCGCGTCGCAAAAGCAGATGCCACCGGCGTACGGGAGACTGAGCAGCACGGTCGCGTCGCCCTTGCCTTGCGGAATCCATGAAACCGTGAAGGCCTGACCGTGGTCGACAACAACCGGCGACAGCCCGATCGGCGGCACGACGCCCGCCAGCGGTGGGCCGGTCGGCAACGCTTCGGAAAACGACTCGACCTCGTTTCCGGTCGCAAGCACCTGGAGGACGTCGCCAGCGCTCCACGGCTGGCTATCCACCTTTGCATAGTCGCCAAGCGGCGGGAACCAGGACCAGCCCAGATCGGTCATGCCATAGAAGGTGCCCGACCCGCCCTCGAACGCCGCGGGCACGAGCGTCGCAAGCGTCGTCGCACCCGCGGCGGCTGCGAGGATGATCTTGCCGGCATCGGGAGGCTTGATCGGGTAGGGCAGCCCGCGATCCGTGGTTCCGCAACAGCAATGTGGACACCCGCCGATGACAGGTCGCGGCCCAGTCGTGAAGAGCGCTCGAGCAACGTAGCTGGTGGTCGCATCGTCGCGTGTGAGTATCCCGACGACGACGCCGGCGTACACTGCCTGGTAGCTCGAGTCGGCAGGGTCCGTGCCGAGATCGGGACTCGTCAGGGCGTCGCTACTGGTCCCGCCGGCCCCCGCAGCGTCGCCGCGGCTCCGTAAGCCACTTCTCCCGCACTCAACTGCGCCACCCAGCAGCGCGACAACGACCCATGGGGGAAAACGACGCACGTCCAGCAGCCATCCATTCACGGGATCGTCATACCGCCCGACTCGAAGATCAGACCTGGTAGAAGCCGTAGAAGGGATTGCACTTCGGGTTACCCAGCTCGAACGGGTTTGGCTTGGAGACCGGATCGAACGGGTTCAGCTTGGCCGCAACGTCCACGAACGGGTTCGGCTTGGCAACCGGGTCGAACGGGTTCGCCTTCGACGTATGGTCGAAGGGGTCCGGCTCGGCCGCGACGTCCACGAACGGATTCAGCTTCGACGCTCCATCGAAGGGGTCCGGGTCGGCCGCGACGTCCACGAACGGGCTCAGCTTCGACGCTCCATCGAAGGGGTCCGGGTCGCGCGATCCCGCCGCGCCGCCGAGAAGCACTACCGCTGCCAAGACATAGCCAACCATGTCTTTTGCCCTCCTCTCTAATTTTACTCCCCTCGCATTCCTCGGCAAAGGCTCTCGAGCATGGGGCGACGTTGACGGCGTGCTATCGGACACGTCTGAGCGCAATGCGTCGAGGGCAAGATGGGCACTGCTTCCGCCTACACGCCTGCAAGGGCGGGGCGGGGCGTAGGAATTTCAAGCGCCCTTTTCCCATCGCCGCGTCGCATCTCAGGTTGTCCGATAACCGATCTCACGTGAACTAGCGCCCCCGATAGCCGGGGCAGGCGCCGCAGCCAGCGAAACTGCCACCAGCGCTGCCACAGGTGAGCGAACCGTAGCCATCGTCGTCCTCATATTCCTCATCCTAAGCTCCCGGCCGCGATCTAACGTCGTTCGCGGGCAAAGGACAATCCCGATTCACTTCACCTATGGCAATCCGCCGCCGGGCCGATTCTGTCCTGAGGGCATTTCCGGCGGCGCTAGCCATGGCGCGAGCTGGGCCGGCGGGCTGCCGTAGGTTGGGGCCGGCGGGTAGGTCGGTGCTGGCGCATAGGTCGGCGTGCGATCGTAGCTTGGAGCCGGCAGGTAGGGGCGCTCTCTCTCGATCCGCTCCTGCTCCCGCGTGACGTTTCTTGCAGTGCCTCGCGCGTGAAGGTTGAGGTAGGTGCCCCAGGCCAGCATGGCCAGGCCAGGCAGGAAAAGTCCGGCCGTGGTCAGCACAGCCTCGGAGCTTGACGAATACTTGGCGCCATCGGCTGTACCGATGCCGATCAGCAACGTTACCCCGCCTGCAATCTGTAGGACATTTCCCGGATAGTCGATGTAGTCGATGTCGTCGCGGGCGATCGCGACCCGGCCGCCCGAATCTCGTTCGAGGTACAGCTGGTTCTTGTCTGAGCCGACGATGGTGCCATCGACAGAGTCCCCATTTCGCAGATCCACGCTCGTGCCATGACCGCACCCGGCGAGTGCGAAGATTGGAAGCGTAGCCACGGCGATCCACCCGATCCAAGGATCGATCCTTGGATGAGAAGGCTGGCGGCGCCACATCGCGAAAATTGTCGAGCTCAAGGTGGAGACAGCCGAGCGGGAAAGGGTTGGATCGGCCGCGTGGTCAAGGCCGAGGTGGAGCGTGCATGCACCGCCAGGTTGCCAATCAGGATGGGTAAACCGGCGAGCAGATAGCCTATGCCGATGGCGGCGGAGATCGCGCGCAGGTTCCAGCAATCGGGCCCCTGAGTGGGCTCCCGGGAGCTGCAGTCGTGCGCAAGAGGCGCGAGCAGCAAGAAGCCCACGCCAACGCCGCTGATGATGGCGCCGACGACCATGCCAATCTTGCCGGGGTGATCGATGTTGGCCACATCCGAGCGCTCGATGCTGTAGCGTCCGTCGTCATCGCCAGTGACGTAGAGCCGATTCGCGTCCGAGTAGTCGATGCGGCCTACCATGGTCGGCCCGCTTCTGCGTTCAATGGCGGCGGAGGTGCTGCAACCTTCCACCAAGGCGACGAGGAGAACCGACGCAACCGCTTGCCTGATTCTGCGCGCCGCCAGCATCCCTGCTACTTTAGCACAGCCGTCATCCGCCATCTTGTCATCCAGGCCTCCAGGATCGCGGTGCCTGTGCGTAGGAATTTCAAGCTCCCTTTTCCCATCGCCGCGTCGCATCTCAGGTTGTCCGATAACCGATCTCACGTGAACTTGCGCCCCCGATAGCCGGGGGAAAACAAGCATGATTCCGACGGGGCCCGAGGGTGTTACGCGGACCTATCCACCTGTCCTCGTGCCTGTCACCAGTCTGAGGCGCCTCGCACGGCAGCCCAAGGTGCTTCTGAACTTGGCGAAGGCTCGCGGGTGCGGTCACGACGGCGAGGATCCTCATCCGCCGCTTGCACTTGGGGTACTCGGCATGTTCGGCGCGGCGATCGCCGATATCGGCCCCGCCGATCCCGCGGCACGTCCCATGCAAAGTCCGCGACCATGCGCCTCGTATTCGATCGCGGAACCATTGTCCTGCTCGATGTGAATCAGCCCGGAGCACGTCCCGGAGATTCAGCGGATTTCCCCGGCGCACTGTGGGATCCGCGCATTGCAGCCCTGCGTTGCCCGGCCCGCTTTCATCAGGCGCTGGTCGCGGAGCTGCGCCGGCGGGGCGTCCGGTTCGCGGACGAGGTGTCCGGATGGGAGCCGGCCCTGACGAATTCCGCGCTAGCGGTAACGCTGCGGCCCTATCAAGAGGCGGCCCTGGCCGCCTGGGAGCTCTCCGGGCGGCGGGGCGTCGCGGTCATGCCGACCGGCTCGGGCAAGACCCGCCTGGCCATCGCCGCGGTGGCGCGGGCGAATGTCCCCGCGCTCTGTCTGGTGCCCACGCGCGTGCTCCTCGATCAGTGGGCGCGCGCCATCGAGGAATTGCTCGGGGTGGTGCCCGGCCGCCTCGGCGACGGCGAACATCGGGTCGACCGCATCACGGTGGCCACCTTCGAGAGCGCCTGGCGCCAGATGCATCGCCTGGGCAATGCGTTCGGCCTGCTCGTGGTCGACGAGGCCCACCACTTCGGGGCCGGCTTGCGCGACGAGGCGCTCGATATGTGCACGGCGCCTCTGCGCCTCGGGCTAACCGCCACCAAGCCGCGCGGCCCCACCGCCCTCCGGCTCGACGAGCTGGTCGGCCCCACAGTCTACGAGCTGCACGTCGACGAGCTGATCGGATCGTGGCCTGCCCTGGCACGCGACGATTGCAGCGCCCCTACCTCCCGCAGAACCTCGAAGCCGAGCACACGCGCTCGTGTGCGTTGGAGAGAGGTGCGCAGCACCCTGACTTGCATTCGCTGTTGGCGGAGCAGGAATCCGCACAATAATAGAAGTCGTGGACTGCGCCCCTCACGCACACACTTGCTGCACAGCAGGTCGCACCCGACGCGGATTCGCCGCAAGGATTCCCGGCCTGCTGGCAGGCGGTATTCCCCCTCGTGAGGACGAGCGCAACTCTGACCGGCCCGGTGCCGGAGTTCAACACTACTATTGCGGGCTTCCCACCTGCGGTAGCGTCAAACTGGGCGACCGCGACGTCTTTGCCATCGGTGTCTGACGCGAGGACAGCACCGCTTTGATCATAAATCGCGATATTGACACGCGCACTGGCGCTGTCGCCGACGGCAACCGCCAAGTAGCTCTCCCCACTTGTCGACTTGAACGTGACGATCTCGTGCTTGCCAGGCTGCATGGTGAGCAACTGCGCGCTGTCAGCCAACCCCTCTCCGTAGAAGCGAAGGCGCGTCTCGGTCAGTTTGTCGAGCACCGACTGGAGACGTGTTTGAAATTTAGCGTCGGACGCTGCATCAGGCCGAGGCCGAGGCCGAGACCAGCCGACAAGAGCGGCGACGGCTTGTTTCCCTAGGAGCGGCGCGCTTCCAGCAATCAGCGCTCGCAATGAGCTGGCCGCGACGGCGAAGTTCAGCATTTCGAGGGCTATTCCCTTGTCACCCGTCCTAAAGGTGAAGGTCAGAACCCCAACTACTTCACCCCGCATGTCGAACAGCGGACCGCCGCTGCTTCCGGGATTGATTGGCACCGTCACCTGTACGCAGCGCCCCTGATCTGGCAGCTCCCGGTGCGCTGACACGATGCCCTCTGCGAGGGTCCCTGAGAGAACCTCACTCCCCGATCCCGTTCCGGGATTGCCGATCGCAAAAACATGTTCTCCGACCTTCGGTTCTCGATCAGAAATATTGATCGCTTCGATTCCATTCCTTCGTAGTGTTTCAGATACCGAGTCGAGGGAGATCAGCGCCAGGTCGGCATCCTTTGAAATGGCGACGACAGCCTGAGGCTGCAGAGTAACCACAAATCCCGTGGCCCCGACGGGTGCGCCCGGCGCGGTGAGAAAGCGTAAACGGAACCCGTTTGCTGCGTCCTTGACCACGTGCCGATTGGTGGCAAGAGCCAGTCCCCCACCGTAGCGGACGACGAAGCCAGATCCGGTCATAGAATCCGTCTCGACGACGGGTGCAGATGGCGCAAGACGCGGATACATCTCTTCAAGGGAAACGCCGGATTCCTGTTTCATGTCCGCGCGCTTGACCCCCGCGGCCTGCAGAATGGCCTCTTCTTCCAAGAAGGCGGCCAGCGCAAGCGGATCTCCGTCACCGATCAAGGACGCCCACGGCAGGTTGAAACCCTTCTCTAGGTACTCCTCCAGGTAAGTCTTGTAGGTTACGCCGAACGAGGTTCCCCGAAGCTCCAGTCGCTCAAGGCGAATGCCGGTCTCCGTGGTTCCTCGGATTATGGACCGAAGGGTTTCATAGTTGGACGTCCAGGCGACAGTGGCGGCTCGGCTCGTCAGCTTGAAGGGTTCAGGGTGAATCTCCTCCACTATCGTTGCGCCATAGAGGTTGACGATCAACTTGTGATTGTCCTGGCTCAGAACTCTCACCCCCCGCGCAAGGTCAGGCCCCACCTTGATCCCAGGAAAGAGTGATGCGACGAGACCCCGATTCTCTGTGTCGCGAAGGTTCCCACGCACTCGCCAGACCGATGTCAGCATGCCGAAATCCAGCGCAGATTCGTAGGTAAGCCAATCGAGCAGTAGCGTCGTGGGCTCTACTGCTAGCCGCTTCGCTGTGTCCCGCAACAAGTCGGACGTACCGGAGTCGGTCATTTCGATCAACCGCTGAGCCATGCCCCGAAGCTGTGCGGAACGCTGCATGCGGAGATGCTGTCGCAGGCGCTCCTCGCCTTGGGTCGAGCCCCCTGTCAGTTTGAGTGTTCGTGCCCTTTCGGATCGAAGAATCACGCGAGCTTCACGAAGAGCTTGCCCTTGAATCAACCAGGTAAGCGCTTCGGCCTTCATGAGAAAACCGCCTACTGCCCCGAGCAAGCGCTGGCGCTCCGTGGCGGGAGAAACCTTGGGCTTGTCCAGGGCCGGTGATCGCACTGCCGAGGCACCGCCACAGCTCACTGTGATGGACAGGATGGCGAGTACGGCCCCGGGAAGACCCACACGACCCCTGTAAAGCCGTTCCCGAAGGAAGTTCTTCCCGCAACCTAAGCCCGGAGATGCCAACGTCTGTCCATGATGCGCCACTTGCGGATCGAGTGCCATCGTCGCCAAATGATATCGCGTCGATACAACGATCGGCGCGGTTTGTTGGCACGAAAACGATTCGGCCGGGATCTCTCCGTCCGAGATTCCTGCCCCATGTCGCGTGACCGCGTGCCTAGTGCCTAGGCATTCGGTGCAAGATACTTCGAGACCCTTGCTCATCCGTGCCCGAGGCCGTAATCGTTTTGAACCGTCACGCATGGCACGAAGGAGGGTCAGGCGGACGGGTTCGGACCATAGGAATTTCAAGCGCCCTTTTCCCATCGCCGCGTCGCATTTCAGGTTGTCCGCTAACCGATCTCACGTCAACTAGCGCCCCCGATAGGGGGGAAACAAGCATGATTCCGACGGGGCCCGAGGGTGTTACGCGGACCTATCCACCTGTCCTCGTGCCTGTCACCAGTCTGAGGCGCCTCGCTCGGCAGCCCAAGGTGCTTCTGAATTTGGCGAAGGCTCGCGGGTGCGGTCACGACGGCGAGGATCCTCATCCGCGGCATGCACTTGGGATACTCGGCATGTTCGGCGCGGCGATCGCCGATATCGGCCCCGCCGGTCCCACGGCACACCCCATGCAAAGTCCGCGAGCATGCGCCTCGTATTCGATCGTGGAACCATTGTCCTGCTCGATGTGAATCAGCCCGGAGTACGTCCGGGAGAAGCTGCGGATTTCCCCGGCGCGCTGTGGGATCCGCGCATCGCGGCCTTGCGTTGCCCGGCCCGCTTTCACCCGGCGCTGGTCGCGGAGCTGCGCCGGCGGGGCGTCCGGTTCGCGGACGAGGTGTCCGGATGGGAGCCGCCCCTGACGAATTCCGCGCCAGCGGTGTCGCTGCGGCCCTACCAAGAGGCGGCCCTGGCCGCCTGGGAGCTTTCCGGCCGGCGGGGCGTCGCGGTCATGCCGACCGGCTCGGGCAAGACCCATCTGGCCATCGCGGCGGTGGCGCGGGCGAATGTCCCCGCGCTCTGCCTGGTGCCCACGCGCGTGCTCCTCGACCAGTGGGCGCGCGCCATCGAGGAGTTGCTAGGGGTGGTGCCCGGCCGTTTCGGCGACGGCGAACATCGGGTCGACCGCATCACGGTGGCCACCTTCGAGAGCGCCTGGCGCCAGATGCATCGCCTGGGCAATGCGTTCGGCCTGCTCGTGGTCGACGAGGCCCACCACTTCGGGGCCGGGTTGCGCGACGAGGCGCTCGATATGTGCACGGCGCCGCTCCGCCTCGGGCTGACCGCCACCAAGCCGCGCGGCCCCGCCGCCCTCCGGCTCGACGAGTTGGTCGGCCCCACAGTCTACGAGCTGTGCGTCGACGAGCTGATCGGGGAATTCCTCGCGCCGTTCGACACCATCGTCCTGCACCTGGATCTCACGGCAGCGGAGCGCGACGAGTACGAGGCGCTGATGGCGGTGTTTCGCGACGTCATGCACCGGTTCCGGCGTTTCCACCCGGGCGCGACGTGGGACGAATTCGCCACGATCGCGGGCCGCACCGACGAAGGCCGTCGCGCCATCGCCGCTTTCCACCGGGCGCGCAAGCTCACGGCATTTCCTTCGGCCAAGCGGAGCATGGTCGGGGCGCTTCTGGATCGTCACCGCGCGGCCCGCACCATCGTCTTCACCGCCGACAACCCCACGGCCTACGCCATCGGCCGCGAGCACCTCATCATGCCGCTCACCTGCGACATCGGCCGCAAGGAACGCGAGCGCGTGCTGTCGCTGTTCAAGGAAGGCAAGCTGCGCGCCCTGGTCTCGGCCCAGGTGCTCAACGAGGGGCTCGACGTTCCCGACGCGGAGGTCGGCATCGTGGTGGCGGGCAGCAAGGGCGAGCGCGAGCACGTCCAGCGCGTCGGGCGCGTGCTACGGCCACGGCCGGGCAAACGCGCCCTGGTCTACGAGCTGGTCGTGCGTTCGACCGGCGAGGTGAACGTGGCGCGGCGGCGGAGGGGTGCCCTTGCTGCCTGAGCCGGCGATCCCCTTTCGCCTCGAGCGCGGCCGCGTCCTGCCCGGATTTCTCGACGCGCGCGACATCCCCTGGCTGCGCGTCCTGGTCGAGGAGATCGACCGCTTTCGTTCGCGGCCGATGCGCGATCTGCTCGAACGCCTGCGCCAGCCCCTGCCCTGCCCCACCCCGCACCGCAAACGGCGCGCGGCCGTCGCGGTGCTCTTGCGCTTGTGGAAGAGCGAGCTCGACGCGGCGGTGCCGCCGGAAAAGGCGCGCGAGATCCTCTTCTGCGCGCAGGCGGCGCGAGCGACGCGGGCGGAGGCTTTGCAGCTCGCCACCGCCGCGCTCGGCGTCTCTCCCGCCGCCCTCGAAAGCTCGCTGTTCGCCGATCTTCCCGGGGAAAGACTGGTCCGCGCCCCCGAGGTGATTCCTTCGCCCCACGACATCGCCCTGCGCACCAACCAGCTCATCGTGCGCAGCCTGCTCTTCCGTGCCCGCCGCGTGCGCATCAAGGCCGAAGGCGCCCTCCGGCCGCTGGTCCGCCAGGCCAAGCTGCGCGGCCTGCTCTGCGCGGTGACCCAGGCGAGCGAACCCGTTCTCGACCTCTCCGGGCCGTTCACGGTCTTCCGGCACACCTTGCTCTACGGCCGCGCGCTTGGCGAGCTGGTCCAGTTTCTGCCCCACTGCGCCCGTTTCAAGCTGCGCGCCGATTGCGTCTTGCGCGGAGAAGAGGCCGTACTGGACGTGCAAACCGGTGACCCCATCTTTCCGGCCGAAAACCCCAAGCCCTACGACAGCAAGCTGGAAGAGCGCTTCGCGCGCGATCTGCGCAAAGCGGCCCCGGACTGGGATGTGGTGCGCGAGCCCGAGCCCCTGGCCGTCGCGGGCACCATCATCTTCCCCGATTTTCTCCTGCGCCATCGCCCGTGCCCCGAGCGCAGCTTTCTCGTCGAAGTCATGGGCTTCTGGTCGGCGGACTACGTGGCACGCAAGCTCACGCAATTCCGCCAGGCGAAGATCCCGAACCTCATCCTCTGTCTCGACGAAACGCGCGCCTGTGCCGAGGACGCGCTGCCTGCCGACGCGCGCATCGTCCGCTTTCACCGGCGCATCGACCCGCTCGCGGTGCTGGCCGCCGCGGGCGCTCTGCCGGGAGGTTCCCCGTGACAGCCACGGTGGCTCGATATATTCTTACCCATATGAAGACAACCATAGATATTGCTGATGACCTGCTGCTGCGCAGCAAGAGGCTGGCCAGGCAATCCGGGACTACCTTGCGGGAGCTGATCGAGGAAGGACTGCACGACACCCTCGCACGCCGCGAACGGCGCGCGCCGTTCCGTTTCCAGCCGGTGACGGTCAAAGGCAAGGGGCTTCTGCCAGAGGCTCAGTCGGCGGGTTGGGATGGCATCCGCCAGGCAGTCTACCGAGGCCACGGCGCATGATCGCCGTCGACACCCAGATCCTCGTGTTTGCCCATCGCGAGGACTCGCCCTTTCACCCGGCAGCCCTCGCCGCGCTGACGGAACTGGCGGAAGGCGCCGCGCCCTGGGCGCTCCCGTGGCCCGTCGTGCACGAATTCCTGGCCATCGCGACCCATCCCCGGCTCTATCGTCCACCCAGCACGCAGGAACAGGCCTTCGGCTTCCTGGAGGCCGTGCTCTCCTCGCCCACCCTGCGCCTGCTCGGCGAGGGGCCGGCCCATCTGGCGACGTTGAAGCGGCTGTGCCAGTCTGGCCGCATCGCTGGTGCCATGGTTCACGACGCGCGCATCGCCGCCTTGTGCCTCGATCACAAGGTCAAGGAGCTGTGGAGCGCGGATCGCGATTTCTCGCGCTGCAAGGGACTCAAAACGCGCAATCCGGTGTGAGCTGTTGGGTATCCCGCACCCTTGGCCGGCTACCTCAAGATGTAGACCTTCGCATCCCAGCACTACTCGTCCGGTAAAGTCACGCTAGATGGTCATTCTTTGCCGGCGGGTTCGTTCGCGCAAGGCGGCTTCAAGGCGAGGAATCGATCGTGATGGCGGCAAGGGGGGGTGGCACACATGGGCGCGGTTCGTGTAGTGTGACGCCCATGCGGATGCCCGTCCCTCTCAAGCGCCGGCCGCTCGACATCGTCTTGCTGGGCTTCTTCATCTTCAATCTGCTGTTCGTCAGCTACATCATCAGCCTCGAGCAGATTGCCATGAGCGATCCCGCCTCCCTGTCCTTTCCGTTCTGGCCCCCACGCGGTGCCGTCAATCTGATTCACTGGTGGGAGAAAACCTTCGATCCACTGCTCTGGGCGCGACCGGTCTGGTATCGCGCGACTATCTGGATCGACGTCCTGCTCTTCGGGCCGTTCTATGCCGTGGCCACCTACGCGTATGCCCGCGGCCGTGAGTGGATCCGCACGCCCAGCATCCTGTGGGCCGGCATGATGCTCGCGAACGTGACCATCATCATGTCTGAGGAATTGGCGGGCGGGCACGCCTCGCCGCGCCCCCTCGTGGTTCTGGCCGCCAATGCCTCGTGGCTGATCTTCCCCATCCTCGTCACCTGGCGCATGTCGCGCGGGCCGCATCCCTTCACGGAAAAGCTCGTGCTGCCCAGCGAATGATCGAGTTTCGGCAGCGGTATGGCCCGTGGGCGCTGGTGGCTGGTGCGTCGGCCGGGCTGGGTGCGGCCTTCGCCGAGCAACTCGCCGCCCGCGGCCTCAACTTGCTGCTCGTGGCTCGCCGTCAGGACGCCTTGGATCACCTGGCGACCGGACTGCGCAGTGGCCACGGCATCGAGGTGCGGACCTTGGCCGCGGATTTGGGCCGGCCTGATTTGCAGGCAATCGTGCGCCAGTTCACCGACGGACTCGACGTGGGGCTGCTGGTCTACAACGCCGCCCATTCCGTCATCGGACCGTTTCTCGACCAACCGGTGGAAGAACACCTACGCGTCGTCGACGTCAATTGCCGGGGACCGCTCTTGCTGGCGCACCTGCTGGGGGCCGCCATGGCCAAACGCGGGCGCGGCGGCATCGTGCTCATGACCTCGACCGCGGGCTCGCAGGGTGGCCCGTGGATTTCCACCTACGCGGCCTCGAAGGCCTTCAACTTGCTTCTCGCCGAGGCGCTGTGGGACGAGCTGGGCAGCCGCGGGGTGCACGTGGTCGCTTGTCGCGCGGGCGCCACGCGCACGCCCGGGTATGAGGCATCCAAGCCGAAGCCGAGCCGGGTGCCCTTGCTGGAGCCGGGTTTCGTCGCGGATCGAGCCCTCGCCGCCCTCGGCCGCCGGCCGAGCGTGGTCCCGGGATGGTTCTATGCCCTCTCCGCCTTCCTCATGAACCGGCTGATGCCGCGTCGGATGGCCATTCGAATCATGGGCCGAGCCACGCGCAAACTCTACGGATGAACCTCGCGCAATGCCTGCCGTGAAATCGAAACGCTCCGGCCAGCTCTTCGTGGCGGTGGCCTACCTCGTGGCCCTGCTGGCCGCCGCCGCGACGGCGCACTCGCTCGGTGGCCGGCATCCCATTCTGGTCGCGGCCGCCGCAGATGTCGCCGCCACGATCGTCGTCTTCCTTTTCAGCATCGGGCTCGACAACTCCAGTGTCTACGACCCCTACTGGAGCGTGGCGCCTCTGCCGATCGCGCTGTACTGGAGCGGGGTCGCCGGGGATTTCGGTCCGCGACAAGTCGCGATCTTCACGCTGGTCGCTATCTGGGGCGCGCGCCTGACCGCCAACTGGGCGCTGCGCTGGCGCGGTCCGGGCGACGAAGATTTCCGCTACGTCGAGATCCGACAAAAAACCGGGCGCGCCTACTGGCCGGCCAGCTTCGCGGCCATTCACCTGTTGCCAACCATGTGGGTCTTCCTCGGCCTGCTGCCGCTCTACCCCGCGCTCACGCGCGCCGGGCTCGGAATTCTGGATGCGATCGCGATGGGGGTGACCGCCACCGCCATCGCCATCGAAACCATCGCCGACCGCCAGCTTCGCCGCTACCTCCGCTCACCGCACGATCCGGGCGATGTGCTCGCGGCCGGCCTGTGGGCGCGTTGCCGCCACCCCAACTATCTCGGCGAGATCCTCTTCTGGTGGGGCCTTGCTCTCTTCGGCCTCGCCGCCGCGCCCGCCTGGGCCTGGTCGCTCGTGGGCCCGCTATCGATCACCCTGCTTTTCGTCTTCGTCAGCGTCCCCTGGATGGACCGTCGCATGCTGGTCCGGCATCCCGCCTGGGCCGAGCGCATGCAGAAGGTGCCAGCCTTGCTCCCATGGCGACGTTGATCGCGCAGCCACGGTGATCGCACGGCCACGGCCAGCCAGCCAACGCCACCGTCGGAAAAGACGGGGTCCGGATGGCTGGTTGGCGAAGCACAGGGTTCGTTTTCGGGCCTGGCGATCCTGGCGGCGTTCGACCTGGGATCCGCGCTTCTGCGCCTGCGGCGCATAAACGGATGGACTCAGCGAACGTCGATCTTGTAGTCGAACCGCAGGCCGGCGTTGGGTGGGAAGGTGGCGGCGCGCGCGGCTTTCGCGATGCAGGCGGCGAGCGGCGTGTCGGCCACATTGCCGCCGACAACTGCGTCGCTGACCTTGCCGTCCTTGCCCACGGTGAGCTTCAGCTCGGCGATGCCTTTGCCGCCGACCTGCTGGGCGCAGGCTTTGCCACGCGTCTTGACCTTGGCCATGACCTTGGAGATGTCTGCGGCCGAAAGCGGCGGCAGCGCGGTGGGCTCGGCTCGCTTGGGCGCCGGTGCGGGCTCGCTCTTCTGCACGTCTCTCAACATGGCGTCAATGTCCTTGCTCTCGCGCTTCTTGCCCTTGCCCTTGCTTTTGTTGTCCGTGACGACGTCCGCCATCAGGTTGTCGAGCCCATCGGCGGACTTGGCGGCCGGCTTGGGCGCTGGCTCGCTCTTCGCAACCGCGGCCTCGGCGGGGGCCGGCTTCGGCTCGCGCTTGGGTGCGGCGGCTGGCTCGCTGGCGTCCTCGCCGCCCGTTTCGAAGGGATCGCGGTTCTTGGCGCGCTTCTTGACGGGCGCCGCGACGGCGACCGGCGGCGTCTTCACGGCGCCCTTGGCGTGAGCCGGACGGGCGGCCGGGGCTTCCGGCTCGGCGAGCTTCTCGACCTGCGGCGCCGAGGGGTGCGCGGCGGCAACCGGCGCGGCGGCGCGAGCCGGCGCCTTCGGCGGAGCTGCGGGCAGGGGCCGGGACGGTGCGGCATGAGGCGCAGGCACGGGCGCGGCGACCGGTGGCGCCGGCCTGAACCGTCCCAGGAGCCACGGCACGTGTTGGCCGAGGAAGGCAGTCGAGCTTTCCACCGCGGTGAACGCGTAGTCGTTGAGGGTGGGACCTGCGGCAACGCCGCCGGCAAAGGCGAAAAGCATCCACGCCACGACCCCGCCCCACCGCCGCTTGGGCTTCTGCGGGGGCAAGGCCATGGGCCCCATGGACACGGGAAGACTGAACCCCTGCGGGGGCGCCAACGGTTCTGACCAGGGATTGTTCGGAGCCACGATGGGCGGATTCTAGCGGAAACCCAGGTTCAGCGTTATGTCGAATCGTGGATGCGGGTGGCCCTACCATTCGCACGTCGCTGCCAGGGAAGCGTCCCTGGCCTCCACGCCCTTGGCGCAGCCTCGATCTCGCCGACCTCGAGATGATGTTTCTTCGAAGCGATGACTGGTACCCTACGTTCATGGGAGCGGGCATGCCAAAGTTGATCTCGGCTCTCGCTGCGATCCTGGCCATCGGCTGCGGTGGTTTGGGTTCTCGTGCCAAGGTCCCAGATGGGGCCGCTCCTTTCGGCACCGGCGTCGTAGCCGATTTCGCGAACGCCTACCTCCCGCTTCTCTGCCAATACGATGTGGCTTGCCATGTAGCAGCCACCTTCGACGGATGTCGCGCCGATCTCTCTGCGTACTGGGAGTGGTCTGTCCGCGGCCTGCAAGGGGAGATCGACACTGGACGGGTAAGCTACAATCAGGACAGGGCCGCCTCCTGCTTGAATGCCATTCAGACGGCGCCTTGCCCTGCGTCCACAGACGGTCGAGACCCGTATGCCTTGGGGTGCCGGGGAGTTTTCCAAGGAACCGTCGCGACGGGTACTGCCTGCGTCTACGATATCGAATGCGCCAGCGGCCACTGCCGGTGGTCTCTGGATCAAGCGAATGCTTGTTCGAGTCCCTGTTGCGCGGGCACTTGCGCCACTCTAGTCGATGTCGGCGCGAGTTGTTTCACGTACGACTTTTCAAGCGATTGCGCGCCCACCGACTATTGCAAAGGCCCCGCCTACGTCTCCAACGGCACGTGTCAGGCCAGACTGCCACAAGGCGAACCCTGCGGCGTATCGGAGGAGGAGCCCTGCCAGGATGGCCTCACCTGCGGCGAATCAGACACATGCGTACCCTTCCCGAAGGATGGTCAACCTTGCACGTATTCTGGTCCGCCATGCGACAACTACGACAGTTACTGCGATCCGATGAGAGGCACCTGTCAGGCCCGCCTCAAAGTCGGCGCGCCTTGCCCGGGCTACGGTTGCGTCGGATATGCACAATGCCTGAACGGAATCTGCACGCTGATGCCAGGCGCGGGCGACGCATGCACCGTACCCGATGGTGGCTATCCCGGTAGCACCTGCCGGTGGTACGCCACCTCTTGCATCGACGGAATCTGTCAGGAGCCGACCCGGGCCCCGCCTTGCACCGTCGACATCGCCCAGCAAGACGCTGGCGCGCAAGACTAGTCTACGCCCCCCGATGCGTCCGCGGCCGCCACACCGGAATCGATGGTGCCCGCATCCAACGCCGCCCATGCGCTCGAGTGCCAGTAGTCTCCGGCCACGATGCGAAGCCAAAGCGGCACGGTCGTGGCGTTTTGAAACTTCACGACGCAGTCCGTGGTTCCCAGCGGGCAGCCGTTGCAGTTCGTCGCTTCGTCGCCGTCGCACCCGGTACAGAGAAGCACGTCGAGCCCAGGAGGCGGAGGTTGTCCGGGGGCCGAATCATAGGCGACGACGTCGAAGTACAAGTCCTCCCGGGTCCGCACGTCGAGCTGAAAGCGCGCAAAATACGTTTGCGAGTCGTTGGGCAGCCAAATCGCGCTCGTTGTATTCGGCGGAATGATGTTCGCGACGGTCTCCGAGCACCGCGTGGTCGTGGGTTCGAGCGGCTGGGTTTGGTAGCTAATCTTTCCGTCGGGTGAGTTGTAGGTCGTCTGAAGGTTGTTCAGCACCCAGGCCACGGTCTCCAGGGTGACCACGTGGGGAACTGCAAGCGACGGAATCCACGTGTCCGCCTGCATGGTCCGAAACTGCATTTCGGGGCCGCGCGGCAAGTAGTTGGCGGGGTTGCCGTCACATGCAATCAGGCTGACGCCCGTGACCACCGGCGGGGACATTGAACCCAGGCACCCTGGCAACATCTCGTAAACGTCGTGGCCAAACGCCGGGTACTGCAAGCGCAGCTTGCCGCTCGTAGGCCGACCCAAGTTCTTGCCGGTGCACGTAGAACGCAAGGTGCCCTGTTCGTGGTTCGTGATTGGGGGCAAAGAACACATCCAGACCGGCGCGCAGGGCCGGTGGCGCGTCGTTTGCAGCGTTTGCCAAACTTCGTCGAGCGAAAAACCATAGATGTTCCACAAGGCCACGGAGAAATCCGCCTCGGAGCTCGACGACGACACGGAGGCCCAAAGCCGGCGAAACTTTTCGACATCTGCCGAATCGATCAAGTACGTCGTCACCGCACCCGCCGCGGCGTAGCCGGCGGTACTGTTGACATCGAACAATTGCCCTATCGTTGGGCTGGTGTTACCCGTATACAGCGCGACGTACGCAGGATTCGACTCGTAGGGAATCGCATCGTTGGATGCCACCCAATGGCTGTAAGGCTGGTTGGTCAGCTCGATGCCCGCAGGATCACACGACAAGGCCACTGCGATCCCTTCTTCGAGAAACAACACGGAGGGGCCCCATCCACCGAGCGTGATCGTGTGCGTCAGCTCGTGTTCGTCGAAGGGCAACGAGCTGACGACGAAATCCTGGCCGGCGTTTCCACCTGCGGTCTCACCAAAGGTGCTGCGCTCATGGTATTCCTTCGCGTCTCCCATCTTGAAATAGGTCACGCGCGGTAGGGTGTCTTCGTCGACACCCAAGTAGCTGGCGAGGAGAGCTTGGTGCTGCTCGAGCGAATCCATCACGTCCGGACAGACGGTCGTATCGTCGGCGTGAAAGAGATAGTCGAAGTGCGCTGAATGGTACGCGCTGCCTTTGAGCTCGAAGCCCGTGGGATGACACGTGGTTAGGCCGAGCACCCCGAGAGCCGCCAGTACGCCAAGGATGACGTGGCGTTTGCACATGCTTGTATCAAGGTCGGAACGCATATTCCACGCCAAGCATGAAGGCGACGGTGGGGCGAAACCCGACGGGCAGTAGGTCACTTGGGATACCGCCAACGACCATCGACGTTCCCTGTATCGCGAGGCGCAGGCGCAGGCGCGGCGCGATCTGCGCCGCCCATTCGGCAGTGACACCGAGGTCCAGCCCCATGGCATTGTCGATGGTGTCGGTCGCGAGATCGTGAAAGCCCACGAGCAGGCCCGAGCGCAGGATGCACCAGCGCCGCAGGCGGAGCTCGTATTTCGCCTGCGCACCAAACGTGAAGAGCGACGCCGTGCCGCCGGTATCGCTGGAGCGAAGCCTCACTTCGCGCAAATACACACCGTATTCGAAGAGCGGTCCAGGGAACGTCGCATCGAGATGCAAGCTTGCGGAGGGATCGGTGTCGGTGCGCAAATGGGCCCGCACCTCGGTGGGAAGAAGGATCCCCGCACCGGCGCTCACTTGCCACGCGCGCGCTTCACGCAGGGGCTCGCCGGACACATCGCCAGCAAGGGTCGCTGGCGAGCCAAGCCACGACGCAACGAACGCTGCACCAAGGATGACGCACCCGTTGCAAGTTGTGGGCCGAGGATGTCTGCGCAAGGCGAGCCCATCTTCGCAAACCTGGGTTCCATGCACCAGGGAACAAGTGTGGCGCCGTCTGAGAGAATTCGACGTCCATCCTCCGAGCGCATCGACCTCTCAGGGGCACGTCGTGTTGAGGGCCGAAGGCGCGAGCGTGGTCGTCACATTGGTCTGCAGGTACGACGGAGTAGACGTCGTGATGTTTGCCGCCACGACGCCCCCGGCGATGCGCGCATTGATGGTCGCCGCCGACTGATTCGCCCAGGTATCGCCCGCGGCCGAAAGGCCAAAGCTTTCGTCGACCAGAATGTGTTTGCCAGTCACGGTGTGCAGATTTGCATAAGACGAATTTCCAGCGTTCGCGCTGGTGCCGGTGCCCGTCGTCCAAATCATATCGTAGCTCGTGCCCAGGGCAGTCATGGCGGTATTGATCCCGCCAATGTAGGAGCTCAATTGCGAGGAGCTGATCCAGGTCGAGTAGTTCATGGCGACGACGGCGGGGGG
>PNBO01000380.1:0-18999 GCA_003136095.1 Myxococcales bacterium | reverse complement strand
CAGATCGTGCCCTGTGGACAGGCGGCGTTGTCGACTCCCAGAAGCAACGGTCCCATCGAGTTCGACAGATTGGGTCCATTGGGATTCTCGTTCCCGTCTTGGTAACCGTTGGCGTGTCCGTAGTACCCGATGATATACGCGTAGTAGGCGGGAGCGGCCGTCAAGCTCGCAAAGCGGTTGAGCCACCCGCCCGAGTCGAAGCCATTAGAAGGGAACGTGCCATCGGCCCGGATGTTGTAGCCAGCCCAGGTGGAGGCGAACTGTAGGTAGCTCGTTGGATTCCCGTTGACTCCCCAAGCGAACGAGCAGCCGAAGGGGTTCGCGGCCGGCGTCGTGCCTGTGCCGCAGGTGCTCGAGGTGCCAGCATCGGCGGCAGAACCACCCGTGCCTGGCGAGCCCCCGGTTCCTACCGTGCCCCCTGCGCCACTCGTGCCACCCGTCCGAGCGCCGCCCGTGGCGGCACCCCCGCTGCCGCCCCGCGCCGAGGCGCCACCGGTTGCCTTGGCACCTCCGGTGGCGGTTCCACTGCCGCCGCTTCCCGAGCCACCTGCGGCCGTGCCGCCACTCCCACCATTGCTGGCGCCACCGGATCCGCCGGTTGCGGCGTTGCCGCCGGATGCCGCGGTTCCGCCCAGACCGGTCGTTCCGGCGCCGCCCCCGCTTCCTTTCGGCGCGACTGTGCTGGAAGTCCCACCTGCGCCGCCTGACGCACCACCATTGGTTCCCCCGGACTGCGCGCCACCAGCCGCACTACCGCCAGTGCTCGAAGACTGTTTTCCGCCGCCGCTGTCGCACGCGACGGCAGTCAGCAGAAACACAGTGATGGATAGACCCGCCAAGGACGGGAGATAGCGCATGGACTCCTCCGCTCTCTGTTCCTCAGTTGCGGACTGGGCAGAATTGGCTCAAGGTTTCTGGCACCCGGCGGGCTCATGTCGAAGTTGGGGTACCAAGCGGCAGCGCGCGCAACCACGCGCGGGCGTGCCCGCGATAGGCGTCCGGGCCGAGCCGGCAATGCACCAGCGGCACCGCGCTGGCAACTCGCTGCGCCAGCGCGATCTGTGCCTCGGCGCTGGCCGCCTCGCCCGCGGCCGCCTGGAAAACCGTGCGCTCGCGCGGCCCCGAGCCTCTGGCGTAAAGACCCGCCACGAGACGTGTGCTCCCCTCGTCGCGCGCCACCGGCTGGAGCGACCACATCGACTCGTCCGACGAGATCTCCGGAAACACGATCACGCCTACCGGTGCGCTGGCCGCGGTGGCCGCGCCCAGTTGGCGAGCGAACTGCGTTGGCGAGATCACCAGCCTAGCGCCCGCGGCCCATGCGACCGCCTCCGGCAAGGCCAGCTCGCCCGCATGCAACAGGACAGCCCGCCGGGGCAGCCCGCGGCCCAGCGCGGGAAAGCGCCGTTCGGTATCCTCGCGCACCGGCACGATGGTGGGCACCCCGGTGGCCCGCAACGAACCACATTCGACCATCAACCGATCGTTGGCCAGCAAAGCCGCCTGGCCCGAGGCCAGGACGTGCGCGAGCAGCGTCGTCTTGCCTGCCCGCTTGCCGCCGACGAGCAGCACGGCGCGGCCGCGAGTCACGAAGGCGGCCGCGTGCAGATCCAGCATCCCCGGCGCGGCCAGCGCGTCCAGCGTGGCCAGTTCGCGCACCACGCGCAGAAGCCCGATGCGCGCCACGCGGTCGTCGGGCCGCGCGACGATCTCGACTTCGGCGCCCTGCACCCGGTAGTAGCAGCCGTACTCGCCATCCGCGACCACGGTGGTGCCGTCCGGCTCACTCCAGCCGGGGTAGGAAACCAGCGCGCTGTCGAGGCTGAAACACGGCACCGGCCGCGTGGCGGTTTGCAGCTGCCGGGCGGCCAATTCCGCGAAGCGCTGCGCGCTCGCCACCATGCGGACGCGCGGGCCGGTCTCCCGGGCGGTTTCCAGCGTGAACCACGGGGTGAGAAACTCGCGTAGCCAACGCGCGCTCTCTCGGTCGCCGGCATCGACGGCGATCACGGCCGCGCCGAAACGGTAGGCCACCGCATCACCCCGGTCGCCCGCCGCGCGGGGGCGGTCATCCTGCCGCTTCGTTTCCAAACCGTCTGCCATGGGTATGCAGCCGTTACACCGGGTAATCTACACCGAGTCCACGGCGGCGGCGCTGGACTTGTTGGGCAGCACGGGCTCCGGCTACTCGTTTTCCCGCAGGTTGAAGCGAATCTTGAACGATGAGATCCGCGTCGGAACGGCCTTGCCGTCGCGCTCGCCCGGCGAGAAGGCGCAGGCTTGCACCGTACGCTTGGCGGCCTCGGTGAGCCCGAGGCCGAGCCCTTGCAGTACCTTGATGTCACGCACCCGCCCATTCTCGTCGACCACGAAGGACAGAATCACGATGCCCTCCAGGCCAGCCTCGCGCGCCTCATCCGTGTAGGGACCGGGAGGGCAGGTGCCCCCTCTGGGCAACGGCATCTTGGTCACCTGGTAGGCGGGCACCGGCGCCGCGAGCGGTCGGAGGCCGCCGCCCTCGGCCTCGCCCGCCTTATCGCGCGGCTTGGTCTGTAAGGTGTTGCCCACGCGCATGCTCGGCCCGGTGCCGCCCGCCGACGTCGATTCCATGGAAATGCCGAACACGGGCGTGTCGCTGGCGTTGTCGCTGGTGTCCGGCCTTTCCGTCGGCGTGACGTTCTTGGTCGGCGTTGGCCGTGCGGAATCCATGGCCACGCGCGCGCGCCGGGTCGGCGCCTCGTGCACGGGCTGCTTTCTGGGTTCTTGGTTCTCCGCTGGCTCCGGTTCAGGCTCCGCCGCCGCCTGGCGTACCTCCACGCGCAGGACGACCGGTTGCGCGGCCTCCACGCGGCCCGGCAAGGAGGCCGCGCCCCGCGCCAGCAAGAAGTGGCTGGCGACCGAGGCCACCGCACAGATCCCGAGGCGTGCCGAGTAGGTCATTGCATTTGCAAGGGTGGGGTCATGCCCGCTGGATCGATCTGGATGGCGAACGAGGTGACACCCAGCGATTTCACCAGGTCGAGAACCCATACCACGCGGCCGTGCGAGACATCCTTGTCACCCGAGATGATGGTCTGGGTCTTGGGATCCTTGGCAACGGCCGCTTGCACGGTGGCGCGCAGGGCCGCGGGTGTGGTCTCCACGCCGTTCAAGTACATGCGCCCCTCGCGCGTCAAGGTCACCGCGAGGGTCGTTGCCGGCACCGCCGTGGAATTCGCGGCCTTGGGCAATTGCACCTCGATGGCCTGCTTGGCGATGAGGTGCGCGGTGAGCATGAAGATGATGAGCAGCACCAGCATGATGTCGACCAGGGGCGTGACGTTGATGTCGGTGATCAAGCCGCGCCGTCGAGCAGTTGCCGCCATCACTTCACCTCGCGCGCCGCCGGGGACGGCGCGGCGGTAGCCGCCTTGAGGGTTTTGACATAGGCGAGAATCTGGTGCCCGACGGTGTTGGCCGCCACCACCGCCGTTTCCACGTGGCGCATGAGCGCGTTGTANNAGCCCGATGGCGGTGGCGACCAGGGCCTCGGCGATGCCGGCCATCACCGCTTGCGAGCCCATGGCCGCGCTGGTGGAGAGATCGTGGAACGCGCGCACGATGCCGAGCACGGTGCCGAAGAGGCCGACGAACGGCGCGTTGCTGCCCAGGGTGCCGAGAAATGCCAGGCCGCGCTCGTAGTGCACGCGATCGGTCTCGATAACCGCGGCGATGTGCTCCTCGATGGCCTGCGGCCCATCGGCGATGTGCTCCAGGCACGCGCGCGCCACCGTGGCTTCCAGCGAGCGAGCCTCGCCCAGCGCCTTTTGCGCCGCCTCGGGCCCCGACTTGCGCAGGGCGGCCAGCATGTCAGCGACGTGCTGGCGCTGCCGGCGCGAGCGCGCGAAAAACCACAGGCGTTCGAGCGTCACGGCCACGGCCGCGACGGAAAGCCCGATGAGCAGCCATAGCACCCAGCGCGAGCCGGCGCGCAACATCAAATCGAGGGCTTGAGCATCAATCGATTGGTTCATGGTTTCTCCAATAACAACCTAGAAGCGAGCCCGAAGGCCCGCGGTAGGTAGTACATAGCGAATGGTGGTTCCCGGGGTGACTTCCTCGGGCAACAGCGCGGCGTTGAGCAGATCGACGTAGAAATCGAGCATCCAGCCCTGCCAGATGGCGCGCTTGTCCACGCGCAGATCGACCCGGTAATAGCCATTACCGCGCGCGGTGTTGTAGCCGGAGGTCGTGGTCGAAGGTTTGCCACTCTGATATTGGAGGCGCAAACCCAGGTCCCAGTTACGCGGTAATCGGATTCCGGTTACCAAATTGAGCAGGTGCGTGCGGTCGAAGTCGTAGACCACCCACGAGCCGCTGCGATCGCGCTCCGAGCGCGACAGAGAATAGGACAGCCAGCCAAAGAGCCCGCTCTTGACCTCGCGACGGATGAGCACCTCCACGCCATAGGCGCGGCCCGTGGTCGGCGTGGCCAGGCGGTTCAAGATATCCTGTGCCGTCGACTGCGGCGGATCGGTGCTGGTGGAAATCAGCGCGGGGTTGCCGGTCGTGTTGAGGGTCTGCTGGTTGACCGAGAGATCGAAGATGGTCGGGTTCATGTACGCGAAGTAGCCTTCGAGGCTGAGGCTGAAGTGCTCGCGCAGCGGCGCCTCGACGCCGAGGCTGGTCTGGATCGATTCGAGCAGGCCGTACCGCAGCGGCATGATGTCGAACCCGGGCAGGGGCAGCACGAAGCGCGGCGGCTGGTGGTAGATGCCGACCGCGCCCTTGAGCCAGATGGCGCTGTCGTCGCTGCCCGCGGTCAGCTCCGGGAGCTGGCGATCGGCGAGCTTGTAGCGAACGGTCAGGCGCGGATCCGTCGCCGACTTCCGGGTGTGGTCATCGTAATAGACATCTTCGCGCACGCCGGGGCGAATCAGCCAGCGCGGCGTAGGCCGGTAGAGCCCTTCGACCAGACCCGAGCCGACATAGAGAGCGGTCATCCCTGCCGTGAACGTCGCGATGCTGATGCTGTTGTTCACGTTCGACGCGGCCTGGCCCCCGACGAAGTCGCGAAAGCTACCCTCCAGCCCCGCGACCAGCGTCAGCTTCGCGTCCGGCCGCCAGCTCCAGCGCGCCTGCGGCTCGATCGACCAGGTGGCCACCGCGGTGCCGGTGCTGTCCGTGTGATCGTAGCCCAAGACCACTCGGTAGAGCCCGTCGAAGTCGCCGCTGCCGTGATAGGCGCGCAGATCGCCGCGGTGGAAGTTGAGGATCAGCGCGGGCGCGAGCGGCGGGTTCGGGTTGCCGGCCGTGCCGGCCGCCCGCGTGTCGAGCTCGTCCTTGGAGCCGAGGAACATGGCCGTCCAGCCGTTGCGCGGATTGCCGCCGTCGAGCCGGAACTGGTAGTCCCAGTAGGAGAGCGAGAGGCGATTGGTCGCCAGGCTCAGGATGAGGCCGGGATTGCCGATGCGCGCCGCCGCGGTCGCCGTGATGTTGGTCTTGGGGATGGGCTCGCGCACGAAACCACCGGCTTGAAACAGGTTGACGTCGAGATCGATCAAGTGCTCATCGCTGCGGGCGCGGTGCGTGCGGCCGTCGATGATGCCGCCGGTGTAGCCACCGTAGAGCACGGGCGCGCCGCCCGGGTAGAACTGGATCTCCTCGATGAACTCGGGGTGGAGCACGCTCGAGGCGACCAGCAGGTGGTAGAGATACGGGATGCGCGTGCCGTCGAGCAGGAAGCCGGTCGAGCTGGGGCTGGCGCCGCGGATGACCGGGAAGGGCAGGAGCGAAACGATGGACGCCGTGCCGGGCAGGGTCTGGATCACGCGGAAGGGATCGCCGAAGGTACCGGGGATCTGCTGGATCTCGGCGCCGCGCAAGGTGATGCGCGAGACCTCCTCGCGCCGCTTGTCGCCTACGATGACGATCTCGTAGGGATCGTAGCGCTCGCGCTCGATGGCGTAGGTCACCACCAGCTCCTGCTGCGGCGCCAGATGCTCTTGCTGGAGATACGCGTTGCAGTTCGGGGCGTACACGTTCACACGTGCGTCGCCCGCGGGCAGGGGCAGCCGGAAGCGGCCCTTCAGGTCGGCGTCCACGGAATAGCGGCGCTCGCCAATCAGCGCGACCACGGTGCCGCCGGTGACCGGCAGGCGCGTGCCTAGCTCGACCAATCGTCCGCGCAGGGCCGAGACGATCGGTGGACCTTCCTCGACGGGAGGGGGTGGCGGGGGCGGCGGCTGAAAGGTGTGGGTGAAGGCGATCTCGACCGGCACGGGCTTGTCGCCGTAGCGCGCGGGCTCGAACTGGAACTCCTTCGCCGCGGCCACCACCGCGTCGTCGAACACGGGCAGCGACTCGCTGAGCAGCTCGACCTTGTGGACCGCGCCGTCGGCGCCGACCGAGAGCTTGATGCGCACCACGATGGGCCGATCCTGCGGGGGCGCGTTCGCGGGATAGGGCACGGTGGCTGGACGCAAGGGCTGCGGCGGCACCAGCTCGGCCACGGGATTGCTCTCGGGGGACGAGGCGGGTGTGGCATCCGACACCGCGTCCACGGGCGTTCCCGCGTCGGGCGGTTCCGCGCGCGCCAGCCCCGGCAGCACAAGCCAGGCTGCGAGCACGATGGCAATCTGCTGGGCTAGCGCCACTGGATCTCCCAGGTGAGCGAGCCGCCGAGATGCGGCCACCATTGCCGCCGCACGATGGGGGTGGCGGTGTCGGGCTCGAGGATGCCGGTGTCGTCCACGCAGGCCGTCCACTGGCCGTCGAATTGCAGTGCCAGCCCGGTCGACGAGCGTGGCCCCATCACGAACAGCCACTGCGCGCGCAGCAGGCCGGCCACGCCCACGCCGTCGCAGGTTGACAGGGGATGGCTGGCGTCGGGAAAGGTGTACGACGAATTGAGCTCCAAGCCCTGCGTGGGATCGGGACGCGAAGAGCCTTGCTCGACGATGCCGCCAAAGCCGATGCCCGCGGCGAGCGAGAGGTGGGACGTCGCGTGCCAGGTGGGCTCGATGGTGCCGGCGAAACGCAGGCCCTTGGCGCCGGCCGCGCCGGTGGCGTAGAGGTACTGCAGCGAGCCCATGAGCGACCATGCCTCGTCGAGGCGCAAGCCGCCGCGAATGGTCGGGCCGATCAAGTTGTAGCTGGGCGCGCCGCCGATGCCGTAGAAGCGGCCGTACACCAGGCCCAGCCCAAAACGAAAGCCGGGCTTGCGCCACAGCTCGCGGTCGCTCTCGGTCGGCAGCGACAGGCGCGGTGGTGGATCCTCGTCGAAGACCGGCGTGGCCGTGACCCGTGCCGGGATGGACTGCGCGCTCGTGGGCGTGGCGATGCCGGCCTGCGGGATGGGGGATACCGCGAGCAAGCTGCCGAGCAACAGGTGGATCGGTGTCATGGAGACGTGGAGCACGGCCACCAGGCGGGGGGATTGGGATCCGTGGAGGAAGGCCAGCTGGGCGAGGCGCAGAACGGATCGTTGTTACACCCGCGGAGGGTGTAGTGCAGCGTGGTTTGGCAGGCGTTGCCGGGGCTGACGGGGATGGCAATCACGAGTTGCTGGGCCGACGAGCCGGCTCCGGCGTCGGTACCGATGCGGGGCATGCTCGCGCAGGCCCAGGTCGAGTGGGCCAGATCGATGGGATCGGCCGGAGCTTGAGGGTCGGCCGGAGCTTGACGGTAATAGGTCACGCCGCCCTCGTCGTTGGTGGTGCAGGCGAGCTGGGAAAGCGCGGCCGGCGCTTGCGGCGGGATCGGAATCACGATGGTGTCGTCGAGCGTGGCCGTGGCACAGGCGGTGGGATCGTCCTCGGGGGGAATCGTCCCGGCGAGGCCGCTCGTCAGGGCAGCGGCCGCGGAGAAGCCACCCGCGGACAGGATGGAGAAACTCTTGGGCGGATCCGCGCAGCCCAGGCGGGGATAGAAGGCGACGCTCCGCAAGGCGCTGAAATCGCCCTCGAGAAACGCCACCCGCCGGTCGGGCTGGGTCATCGAGATGAAGCTGGCGCCGTAAACCACGTCCAGCGCACCCCCGGCGTTGTCGATGTGCTCGCCCCCGTGGCGCTGGCGCTGCGGGTTGCGGAAATCGAGCACGCCGTTGCCATTGCGGTCCTCGTAGACGATCACGCTCGCGTAGGCGATGCGCCCGGTGATGTCGCCCACCATCAGGTCGGCGGACGGCAGGGTGTAGAGATCGAAGGTTGCGGGCACGCCCGGCGTGATGGGTATGTCCGCGGCGGCGCGATTCGGAACGAAACCGAAGTTTTCCCGGCACCCGGCCGCGATCACGGCCGCGGCCTCGGGTGATTCCGGCGGCAGCACGCAGAACGGTTCAGGCAACCACTGCAGTCCCCAAACCAGCGCGGCGCGAAGTTGGGGCGGCCCACTGCCCGCGTCCACGCCGCCCGCGTCCACCCCGCCCGCGTCCACGTCGCCTGCGTCCACGTCGCCTGCGTCCACGTCGCCCGCGTCCACGTCGCCCGCGTCCACGGGCCCGGACACCGCGATGGTACCCGTGACCAGAACGTGAATCTGCTGCAGCGGCTTGACCGGAATATCCAGCCCCACGGGCTTGCCACATGCTGTGATCACGAACCCGGCGGCGGCAATGCGAATCCAGGTCTTCATGGCTGCCATAGCACCCCCAGCTGGCTGGTCCAGCCATAGCGAGCCGAGCCGTCGAGCAGATGCAAGGTCGGCCCACCGGACAGGCTCATGCCCCACGCGTGCCAGACGCGCAGGAACACCACGCCCTCGACATCCGCGGCGGGCAGCAGGTCCCACTTGCTGGTTTCGAGCGCGCTTCCGGTCAATCCAGCCCGGCTGCCTTGCGATGCCGTGACGTTCTCATAGACCGCGGTCGCGCCCACACCGACGCGCAGGCCGAACGAGCCCCGGCCCGCGAGGTGCTGGACGCCGAGGCAGAGGCGCAACCGGATGTCGTCGTTGCGAACCGTATCGATCAGCGTGTACTCGGTGGCGGTCGACCACGAGGCGCGCGCGCCCCAGGCCAGCCAGCCGCCGGCCGTGGCCGCGCGGAAGTAGCCCAGGCCCACGCCCGCGCTCATCCCGGTCTGCAGCGCCGCCGGCAACGCCAGCACCAGGCCGCCGTCCACCGTGTTCCCGGGCGGCGGCGTGGCCGCGCTCGCGATCTCCTGCGCGCGGGCGACCGGAAGCCAGCCGCCCAAAACCAGCAACACTGCCCCAATCCATGCCCGCCGACGGCGTGTCATCGGAGATCGCTTATGGGAGTTGGGCAGGCGCCGCATGGAGGTCAACAAGAAACTGCCAGGTGACGCTAACCTACCAACTCGCTCTCTCTCGTGCCGCCAAAAAGACGCCATCGTGGACTCTTTTTCGACTGTCGGCGTCCGCCATCCCGGCTTGTTGGGCCCGACGGAAACGCGCCAATGTAAAGTTTTGTAAAGTTTGCCTGGCCGCTCGACTCCATTGGTTCAGCGACGGTTCGGCCGAAGACCGGGCTGGGCGCGACGCCGTTCGGCTGCCAATGCCGTCCGAGGCTTCTGCTGGCTGGAACCGATCTCGAAAAAGTGCGGTTTCCGCCAAGCTCGGCATGACCCGCGCTTTTCGAGGATCGTTTCCTGCCTTGACCAGAAGCTCCTTCGGGCCGCTGCAACTTGGTTGTCTGGGAAACCAACCTGGTTGCCGCGCGCGGTCCACAAACGACGGAATGACCACGGGTTTTCGTGAATCGGCCTTGGCACGCGTTTGGCTCTCTACAGCGCGTGAGAGGCACACTGGCTGCTCGGTAAGGAGGACCACCATGATTCGCACGAGAGCGCGGGCCACTTGTCTGTGCGAGCGCCGGAGCCCGCGTTGGGCATTGCTCGTCTTGTCCCTTGTCGGGTGGGCTTGCACCTCCCACCCGCTAGACCAGCCGCCGCTAGGTTCGGAACAGATCAGCGAAGGCTACATCTCGGTCGCACCCCGGCCAATGCTCGATCTGGTCTTCATGATCGACAACTCGCCGTCCATGGCGCCCAAGCAAGAGAAGCTCAAGGCGCAGTTCCACCAGCTCATCGCCGCGCTGAAGGATCCAAACGACGGCACCTTGCCGGATCTGCGCATCGCCATCATCGACAGCGATCTCGGCACGGGCAGCGCCTATGCGAGTGGTGCTTGCGGCCCCAAGACCTTGCCTGACGGGACCAGCAGCCCGTACGGTGACCTGGGGCGATTCCAGATGATCGGAGCATCGGACTGTGGGGTCAGCAAGCCCGATGCTCTCTGGCTCGAATACCTCAACGGCAAGCCAGTCAATTTCGTGGGTGCCATGGAGGACGTATTCGCTTGCCTGGCGGGCAATCTGGGCACCCAGGGTTGCGGGGAAGAGCACCAACTTCAGGCTTTCGAGTTTGCCCTCGTCGCGCAAGGCCTGGGCAACGAGGCGCAACGGAAGATGTTGCGGCCCAACGCCTACCTTGGTCTAATCTTCTTGACCGACGAAGACGACTGTTCGGCCGCCGGAAACGACGGCATGTTCGGGGACAAGTCAGAGCTGCGCGGGGAATCGGCAAGCCTCCGCTGCGCCACGCGCGCACATGCCTGCGGTGGCAGGAACCTGACGAGCTTGCCGCCCGGGTACCCGACCGAAGCGGCCTTCTCGGCGCCGTTTGGCACCTGCGCGGCCAGGAGTGACGACTGTCCGAATCCGACCGATGGCACGGGTGGCACGGACACGTCGGGGCCGACGGAGTGCAGCCCACTCAAGGGTGTCAAGCGCCTGGCCAACGAGATCAAGGCGCTCAAGAGCGATCCCGATAGTCAGATCCTGGTGGCCGGTATTTTTGGGTGGCCGAGGAATAACGAGATGGCCAGGGCACAGTACAAGATCGACCTCATCCCGAATCCGAATACGGCTGACAGCGCCCAGCCACAGGTCTACGACACCTGGCCAGTGTGCTACGACCCGGCCCACCCGCCCGCGGACGAAACCACCTACGACCCGGTCGCGGCCGGCTGGGGCGCGACCGGGGGTTTGCGTCTGTCGGCGTTCATCGATGAATTTGGCTACAACGGTTTGAAATTCAGCATCTGCGAAACCGACTTCTCGCACGCGATGAGCGTCCTGGGCTGGGCCCTTCACTGCATCGGCTACCGCAACTTCTGCCTAGACTACAAACTCGTCGATACCGACCTGGCCACGCCCGGCGTGCAAGCCGACTGCCGCGTGGTCTTTCGCGTGCCCCAGCCCGATCCGGCCAATCCTGACCGGGTGATCTACGTCGAGAATCCCGAGTCCATGGCCCGCTGCGATCCCGGGCAATCCGACGACACGCAGCCGGCGTATCCGTGCTGGAAACTCGTGAACGACACGACCAGGTGCCCGGTCAACGGACAAATCATCAGCGTCGTGCGCCAGCCATCCGAGCGCAGTACCCCGCTCGAACCCGGCACCAAGATCGGCATGCAGTGCCTGACTTGCCCCGACCCGATTCCCGGCGCACCCGTGAACCCTGGGTGCGACTACTGAGGAAGGGAGCACCGGCGCACGCACGGCGGGCGCGACATCCGGCTCGTGGCTTGATCCCTGTCGCGCGCGCGGAGGGCGCGCGCCGTGAGATTCGAGTACCATAAGCGGCATGCGTCGCGTTCTCCTCGTCGTCCTTGCCGTACTGGTCTTGGGCCTTGGACTCGGCTTGGGTGTGCGATTCCTCCGCCGAAGCGCGAGACTGCTTCCCGATCCGGCTGCCGTCGCCGTCCAGGTCCGCGAGATCGCCCGTCTCGAAACCCTCGAAGTGTCGCTCTACAAGAAGGTCACCTTCACGCCCGACCCATCCCCGGCCGACTCCTTCTGGGGTGATGTCGTCGGTTGGTTGCGCCACACCTTCGCCACGCCGACGGGCAAGGCGATCATCTTCGCCGATGCCCGACTTGGGCTGGATCTCGACAAGCTCGGCGCTGGCGACGTCAAGGTAATCGGGCAAACCGTGTTCGTGGTGCTACCGCCCATCAAGGTCACCGTCGAGCTCAAGCCAGGCGAGACCGAGATCATCGGATCGAATCTCGACTCGAGCGAGACCGCACAGCTGCTCGATTTGGCCAAGACCGCCTTCGAACGCGAAGTCACCGCCTCTCCCCAGCTCCGCCAACGAGCCCGCGCTTCAGCCGAACGGGCCATCACCTCGCTTCTGGTCGTTCTCGGTTTCGCAGAGGTGCGTTTCGTGAACGTGCTGCCGGGTGCAGGGGGCGCCAGTTGACGCAAGATTCGTTACCGGACATCTGGAGAGACGCTGCGACGATGGCGAGGGCGTTCAAACCTCCTGGCTAGCCGCGGAGGAGGACTTGGCGAACGAACCTGGACCGCAGACCGGCTAGTGCCTTGACCGGAGCCTACGGATCGCGGTTGACCGGCCAGGTGCCGCGAATGCGGTTGGGCACCGGCTGCCATGGCCTGCATCGAGTCACCCACCTCATCGGTATCACTACGGCACGGTCAGAGCACTAGTATCGCTGCCATGGAGTCGAGAGCAGTCGACGTGAGCTGCTACAGCGGCTATGCCGCCGATGACCCGCCTACCCCCTCGTCATGAAGGTCAGTGGCCACTTGGTCCAGTCGACGATGGGATTCCACCCAATGCCGGCCAGGCCGAGCCCCAGCAATCGGCAGAACTTGATCAGCGCATTCATCTCGGAGGCAAAGTAGAGATTGCCGTGTTCGTCTTGACCGGTGTAAAGCGGAATGACCCCGATGGAATCTCTGGCAATCAGAAAGTCGTTCTTGCGCTTGTCGTGCAGGGCAAAGGCAAAAATGCCGCTGAGATCGTTGAGAAACTCCGGCCCCCGGCGTTCGTAGGGGGGAATGATAGGCTCGCAGTCGGATGCGGTCTTGAACTGCTAGTCTGTCAGCTCGCCGCGCAGGGCCTTGTGGTTGCAGATTTCGCCGTTGACGGCCAGGACCATGGTGCCCTCGACGTTCGTCAAGGGTTGGGCTCCATGCTCCACGTCCACGATAGAGAGGCGCTCGTGGGCGATGACGGCGTTTTCGTCCGCGTAGACGCCGCTCCAATCGGGACCCCTGTGTCGGAGCAGGCGCGCCACGGCCCCCCCCGTTCGCCAAGGGCTATGGGATCACTATGGATGTCAAGGACGCCTGCGATACCACACATGAAGAGACTCCCTATTTATTTATGTTGGCCTCAAGTCGTTCCTGAGCCCTAGGATTCAAATACTGCCGGGCCACGCATGTCAGCCCGGCGACGTTGGGCGGTTTGATGATACCAAGATGATCTCCCGTCGCACGCTCCACGTGGAGTCCGCCAGTCACGTAGCGGCCCCATCCGTAGTCCGCTTCGGGTTCGATGTGTTCCCCCCACAAGTGCTCGGAGGCTCGGAACAGAACCACATCGAAATCCGTGGAGAGATTGCGTCCGTCCCACGATGCAATCGCCTGATAGAACGCGGCTTGCCGCAGGCTGAACGCCTCGTTGGCGGTGACGGTGGTGGACGTGCGGTGATTCTTGAATTTCGAGGCGAGCTTGACTCGAACCTTGGATGCTGCATTCCGAAAGACCTTGGCCGCGTTGCCTTTTTCGATCTCCGAGAGTTGCTTGCGCCCCCATCTCAGCCACTTGGCGTGAAGCGCTTGAGGCAAGAAGGCATCGAGGAGAATGACCAGGTCGACTTCGGCGCCGCGTTTCCTCATCAAGGAGGCCACCTCTATGGCCAGGACGCCTCCAAACGAGATTCCGGCTAGCCGGTAGGGACCGTGTGGTGCGGCCCGGATGATGGTCTGATAGTACGCCTCGGCCAGTTTCTCGATCGAGATGTCAACCTTCTCGCCCCTAATTGCTTGGTCCGCCAGCGCCTGCTCCTCGGCCACGTAAACACCGAAAACCGGCTGGCTCTTGCCGAGGCCCCGCGCGAAGTCTCGATAGAGGTCGATGCCACACAGGCAAAATACCGGTAGACCATCTCCTTCCTGCTGCAGGGGAACGAGCATGGATGCATTCTTGGCGGCGTCGGAACCGAGACTTCCGACCAGCTCTTGGATGGTGGGAAAGCGAAACACCACGCCCAGGGTGAGCTCGATACCGGTTGCTTTCGCCATCTCCTGGATGAGCTTGAGCACGCTCATGGAAGTGCCACCCAGCTCGAAGAAGTCGTCCGTGATCCCGACCCGCGGGACCCCGAGGACCTTCTCCCATGCTGCCGCCAGGCCTATCTCCAAATCGTTTCGAGGAGCTACATAGGCTCGTGGGGAGCGGCCAGCGTTGACAGCGTCGGGGGCGGGCAGCGCCTTGCGGTCGACCTTCCCGTTCTGGGTCAGTGGAAAGGATTCCAGTTTGACGAACTGGGCTGGCACCATGTACTCGGGCAGTCGTTGCTTGAGGAAGTCGAGCATGTCATCGACCCCTTGCGTTGCCCTCTGTCGCAACACCACGTAGCCCACCAGCTGTTTGTTTCCCGGGGAATCTTCGCGGGCCAGGACCGCGCAGGATTGAACGGCGGGATGGGCGGCCAGGGTTGCTTCGATCTCACCCAGCTCGATGCGATACCCGCGGACCTTCACCTGATTGTCGACGCGGCCGAGGTACTCCAGCGTCTTGTCGGCGCGGTAGCGGGCCAGGTCGCCTGTCTTGTAGAGGCGCGCACCCTCCTGCTTCGAGAACCGATCGACGAGGAATCTCTCTTGCGTCAGTTCCGGTCGATTGAGGTATCCGCGCGCCACGCCGGCGCCGCCGATGTAGAGCTCCCCCATCGCACCGATGGGCACCGGTTGCATGTCCGGGTCCAGAATGTAGAGCTGGGTGTTGGCGATGGGGCGTCCGATGGGGATCGAGCCGCTGTCGGGATCGCCTGGCTGCACCTCGTGGATACAACATCCGACGACGGTCTCGGTGGGACCGTACTCGTTGATCAGGCGCGTGTCAGGCGCGTAGTCACGCCAAAGCTGCACGCTTTCGGCGAGGAGGTTCTCGCCGCCGATGACGAAGGTCTTGGTGACACGAGCGACCTCGTTTGGCCGAAATTGTTGGCTGAGCAGATCCAGGTGGGCAGGGGTGATCTTGACTAAGCTGCGCGTTCCCTGCCGGCGCAACGCCGTCAGGAGGTTCTGCGCGCCGACATCTTCAGCCAGAAGCTCAACCTGTCCCCCCGCTAGCAAAGCAGGATACAGGCTCGTCACGGTGAGGTCGAACGAGATGGAGCTGTGGACGGGGACCGAGCCGCCCGGCTCGACCGCGTAGGCCCTAATCGCCCACCACAGGTAGTTGACGAGGCCGGCGTGCAGAATCATCGCCCCCTTGGGCTGACCGGTCGATCCCGAAGTGTACATCACGTAGGCCAGGTTCGAAGGCTGTGCGCCGGCATGGGGATCGTCGACTGGCTCCCCGGCGAAGATCGACCACTCGGAATCAAGACAAACAGCCTTATCGCCTGCATCTGGAAACAAGGCCCTGCTCCCCGAGTCCGTCAGCAACGCCTGAATCTTCGCGTCGTTGACCATGAACGCCAATCGCTCGGAAGGATAGGCGGGATCGAGCGGAATGTAGGCGCCGCCGGCCTTCCACACACCGAGGAGTGCCACCACCAGCTCAAGCGAGCGCTTCAGGGAAACGCCTACCAGCGCCTCCGGTGCGACCCCGCGCCTGCGCAGGAAGTGCGCCACCTGGTTCGCTCGTTGGTTGAGCTCGCGATAGGTGAGTTGTTGCCTCTCGAACACGACGGCGACAGCATCGGGAGTGCGCTCCACCTGCCGCTCGAACAGTTCGTGCGTGCAAACAGCCGGGAAGTCCACCCGGGTGTCATTCCACGCGTACAGAATCTCGTTCCGTTCGCTCTCGGACAGGGCTGAGGTCCTGCCGGCTGCTTCCGTGCTGAGTTCGGCTACAGGGACCAAGCGATCATCTCCTTCATCACCTCGTTCGTGCCCGCGTAGATGCGCTGCACGCGGCAGTCGGTCCACATGCGGGCGATGGGATACTCGATCATGTAGCCGTAGCCCCCGTGCAATTGCACACACTCATCGACGATTTGGAATTCCTTCTCGGTCAGCCAGTACTTGGCCATGGCGGCGGTAACGGGATCGAGTTGCCCCGCGATAAAGCGTTTGATACAGTCGTCGACAAAGACGCGCCCCACGTGTGCTGCCGTCTTGCACTCGGCCAGCTTCATGCGTGTGTTCTGCAAATCGAGCAACGGTTTGCCGAATGCCACGCGCTCCTTCACATACTCGGCCGTGATGTCCACCGCCCGCTCCGCCACGGCGACAGCAGCCAGCGCGACCGACAGGCGCTCGTAGGGCAGCTGATCCATCATTTGGAAGAAACCTCTGCCTTCAGCGGGACCTAGGAGGTTCGATGTGGGAACGCGCATATCCTCGAAGTACAGTTCACACACGTCTTGGCCGTGTCGGCCCACCTTCTCAAGCGGGCGTCCGACACGGTAGCCGGCGAGTCCGCTCTCGACGAGAATGATCGAGATCCCCCTCGGGCCGGATGCCTTGGGGTCGGTCTTCACCACTATACAGATGACGCCCGCTTGCTGGCCGTTGGTGATGAAGGTCTTGGACCCGTTGATGACATAGTGGTCGCCCTCCTTGCGGGCCACGGTTCGTATGCCCTGCAGATCAGAGCCAGCCGCCGGTTCGGTCATGGCGACCGCGCCGACCACCTCGCCGCGCGCCATGCGCGGAAGCCAATTGCGCTTCTGCTCCGCACTGCCATAGGAATGGATGTAGCGTGCAACGATGCTCTGGACGCTGGAGCCGAAGTGGACGCCAACCCGAGCCAGCTCTTCCAAGACGATGGCTTCGTGGGCGAACGTTCCTCCACCGCCGCCGAGTTCTTGGGGTACGTCGGGGAGCAACATCCCTATCGCGCCCGCCTTGGTCCAGGCTCCGGCATCAGGGTGGTGTTCATCGCGCCAACGGGCTTGGTGTGGCGTGAAAGACTCCTGGATGAATTGACGAACCGTCTTGCGGAACATGCGTAGGTCGTCGTTCATCCATGGGGAATCGTAGGGGATGGTCATGGCGTCTAAGATAGCACTTCAAAGTGCTCTGTGAGCAAAGCTGCGAGAGGTGAACCAGGCTGTGCGAAACGCCTCGGTACCTTCCGACTCACTCCGCCAAGGATAGGCCAAGAAGAGCCTTCTGGCCGTTCTGGGAGCCGTCTCAGTTCGCGGCGCCGCTCTGTGCCTCGAGGATGCGCGCATAGAACGGTGCACTCGACCAGGAGGGGTGGTTGTTGTCGAAATACTAGGGATCAGAGCTCTTCGAATTGCGGTCGGCGGAGCTGCGCCTTGAGTTGCGCATCGGCATCCACCAGGAAGCCTTCGTAGGAGCCAGCCTTGACGGCTTCGATCATTCGAACCGAGACGGCTTGCGTCCCCGGCAGTGGGAGAGGCTCCGCGGTTGCGGGTTTTGACCCTATCGAAGTCGAGCCAATCGCCAGGGCGGTGAGCGCGGCGAGCAGCTTACGCGTCAACATGTGTTTGATCCTTCGTTGTCGATAGCCAATGTGGGTGGCCAGCAATGCCGCCGTGTTGCGCAAAGGTAAAGTTAGGTAAAGGAGACCGACCTGCTCGCGATGGCGCATGCTCGTCACAGGTCGAAGGCGACTCCGGCGAACCAGGTGTTGTCGCCGACGTGGAGCGTGTTGCTCAAGCCCAAGCCGTTAATTGCGGCGTAGCTCCACTCGAAGAAGAGCGCGCAGGGGGCCGCGATGGCATCGGCGTCGATGGAGCTTGACCCGAGCCACGCAAGCCCGAGCAGCAGCCCGGCGGTGGCGTGCCAACCCAAGGAGAAACCGGTCTGCGAGCTGTTGTCGCCGGTGCTGCTGGCCTTCCACGCCGTGCCGTCGAGCCCAAGCTTCGCGTACGGGATGATGGGTACGGTCCGCAAGCCAGGCAACCCGTTGGCGAAGTAGAGCAGCGAGACCGAGATGGGAATGAGGCGTAGCTGGGTCTGGTCACCGCTGCGCGTGACCCCGTCTGTCAGGAAGGCTGCAGCAGTGTTTCGATAATAGCCGCCTCGGAGCCCGACTCCCCAGGTTCCGAAGCGACGAAAAAGATAACGGTCCAGCTCCGCCGCCGACATGAGATGACGCGAGCTCGAGAAGGTGTCGCCAAAGGGGTGTGCGCCGTTCTTGAACTCGCTATCCACGTCTGGACGATAGAGCGAAACGCCGAGCTGGCCCCCCCACTCAGGTGCCGAGCTTGCGCCAGAGGCAGCCGGGTCCGTGAGCGCCCAATCGTCCTTCTCCCTAAGCGACGGTTCCTCAAGCGATGGCTCATGGAACGACGACTCCTGCGCCCGGGTGGTTGCGGCGAAGAGCAGGACGGAAAGCAACGCACCCCGGCCGGCGCGGCTCGGGTGTTTGCGACGCCGATACGGGAGGAAAAACCAGATCAGGGCCGCGATCGCCGAACTGGCCAGGGGCCTCGCTGCACTGGAAGCGCCCGAGCGGCATAGCGAGCAGCCGGTCGCCGCCCCGCCCGCCTGCTTGTACTTGTCCCAAAAGCCCATCGTGGGCTGCGGCGTGGCCACGGCGGGTGACGAAGGCACGCTCGTGTCACCGCTCGGATCGATGGCAATGACCGCGACGGTGTGGGCGGTGCCGTTGGTCAGGCCGGTCACCCGAACCGACCTCGCGGTGGCTGACAGCGCGGCCGAGCAGAGCTGGGTTTCGTCGTCGGACGTGATCACGGTTGCACTCGGGTTACTGACGAGGCCGCAACTCTCGTATCCCGCTGCCGACGCAGTCGTGGGCCGAGGGAGGCAAAGCACCTGATAACCCGCGACCAGCGAGGCATCGGCAGGCGGGCTCCAGCTCACCAGCAACCCTTCGTTCGCAGGCTCGGCGGTGACGCCGGTCGGTGCGCCGACCGTGGCGCCCGATATCGGCAAGTCGATCGTCAGCGAAAAAGCAAGCGGCGTCCCGTCCTGGGTCAGAATCGCCCACAGGGTCGTGCTGGCTGCGCTCAGGCTGGTGCAGCTCGGACTCGTGCTGCCGGTCGCTGCCTCAAAGACTGCATTGCTGCTGAACTTAG
>PNBO01000286.1 GCA_003136095.1 Myxococcales bacterium | reverse complement strand
GTGCAGTACCAGATGGGCATGACCCCACGTGGGTTCATCGAGGAGCAGCGCCGCGAGATGCTGGCCAACCGCATGCGCGACAGCCTGCGCGCCGGGGTCGCTGTCTCGCCCGTCGAGGTCAAGGAGGAATGGACGCGACAGGCGGACCAGGTGAACGTCGAGTACCTGCGCTTCCCCGTGCACCGCTTCGAGTCCGAGCTCGATCTGCGCCCCGAGGAGATCGCCAAGTACGCCGCGGCCAACGAGGAAGCGCTCAAGAAGGTCTACGACGAGCGCAAGGGCGCCTACGAGAAGCAGCCCAAGCAACGTCACCTGCGCCAGATCCTGGTCAAGCTCGATGCCGAGCCCACGGAGACCGATCTGGCGGCCGCGCAGAAGAAGGCCGACGGTCTGGCCGCGCGCATCCGCAAGGGCGAGGCCTTCGCCAAGGTCGCCAAGGGCGCTTCGCAGGACGAGCGGACCCGAGGCCGTGGCGGCGACCTCGGCTGGCAGCGCGTGGGCGGCACCATGCTCGATCCCGCCGTCGACGCCAAGGTTGCGTCGGCCAAGGACGGCGAGCTGGTGGGCCCGGTGAAGACCGCGAGCGGCTTCGTCTTGGCTATCGCCGAGGCCACGCGCGAAGGCACCATTGATTTTGCGGCGGCCAAGCTCGAGCTTGCCGAGGGCAAGCTGCGCGAAGAGAAGAGCCGGGCGCAAGCCAAGGCCGAGGCCGACGCGGCCCTCGCCAAAATCAAGGCAGCGCCCAGCAAGAGCTTGAAGGATCTCTATCCAGCACCGGAGGAGAGCGAGGCGGCGGCCGGCCCGGTCAAGGGCACGCACGCCGAGGAAACCGGGCTCTTCCCGCGCCATGGCTCGACGGTGGCGGGCATCGGCAAGGCGCCCATCCTGGCCAAGGCCATCTTCGCGCTGACGCAGGCTGCGCCCGTCGCCGGTCCCATCGAGGAGATGGGCAGCTTCATTGTGGTCAAGCTCAAGGAGCGCAAGGAGCCCGACCTGGCCGAATTCGAGAAGAACAAGATCGGCCTCATCGAGGACGCGGCCAAGCGCAAGGGCAGCATGGTGGTGATGGAGTGGGCGCTTGAGCGCTGCCGCGAAGCGCGCGATGCCAAGCAGATCGAGGTGAACGCGGATCTGCTGCGCTACGAGGGTGGCCCCGAGGGCGCGATCCAATACGAGCCCTGCAGTCCACCGCAGTTCTAGTCCCAGGCAAGAAACAGACGATGACCCTCGGCCGTGACGAGCGGAACGAGCGGGAAGGCGCGCGCCGCCGGCCGCGCTGGATGACGCTGCTCACCGTGCTCCTGTTGCTGCTCGGCGGTCGCTTCTTCGTGACTGCGGTGAGTGACTTGCATCGGGTGGCGACGGGCAGGGCCGAGGTATTGAGCCTCGACGGCAGTTTCGATGCCCAGCAGGAGGCCCTTTTGCGCGGGCAGGTCGTGCTCGGCAACGCGCTCTCGCGCCATCGTCCAGTCTCCTTGGCCGCTTCTGCCGTGGCCCGGCTGGGCCTCGGGCTCATCTATTTGTTCGCGGTGGCGGCGGTGTTCTCGGGCGACGCCCGCGGCCGGCGCGTGGCTCTAGTCGCGGGTTTGGCCGGAATCGTGGTCAGCGCGGGGAATGCCCTCTTCCTCATGCTGGTGGTGCGCCGTATGCTGCCCTGGCTTACTCCCATGCTGGCCGATGCCTTTGCCCAGGACGCCGCGCGGTCCGGGCGGGCCGGGTTCGACCCCGGCACCGTCGCCGCGCAGGCTCGGCTCTTCTTGGTCGACGTTCCCCTGGTCGTCACTGGGCTGGGCGTCCTGTGGAGTCTGCTCCTGATTGCATACTTCCGTGGTCGCCGCGTCCGATTGTTCTACAATCAGCCCAGGCAGGCCGACCATGTCTGAGACCGAGGGCGCATTCCGTCTCACCTTCGTGCAGGGGCGCGGACTGCTCAGCCTGGCCGGTCGCGACTTCGAGGGCCTGGGCCGCGTCGATTCCCTGGAGCTCGAGATCCCGAACCTGAGCTTCCCTTTCGACCTTTCCGGCGGGGTGGCACGTTTCAAGAATCGGCGCCTGCGGCTGCGCGAGTTGGCGCTCGCCGTGGGCGGCGAACAGCTGACCGGCTTTCTCGTCCGGGCTCCGCTCGGCGATTTTGGCATCTTCGATCCCCACGTCACGGTGGATGGCTCGCGGCTCACCCTCGGCGTGCGGGTGCGCCTCGGCGGGCGCGAGGTCGAGCTCATCGCCGCGGCCATGTTGTCACCCGTGCCTCCGCGCAGCGCCAGCCTGTGCGTGTACGACGTACGCGCCTTCGGGTACCTTCCCATCCCCGCGCCCCTGGTGGTCACGGCGCTCTTTTCCGCGCTCGGTGCCGAAACCCCGGCCAACCGGGAGAGCGCGTCCGAGCTCGCGTTGCCGCCGCTCGTGCACATTCACAGCGCCGCCGACATTCGCATCGACGTGTGCGAACTGGCCATGCTCGCCATGCTGCCCATGTATGGATGGCGGATGCCCGAGCGCTCGGGCATCCACATCCGCGTGGCCGGTGGCGCGGCCAAGTCCACCCATGTGCCGCTGGTCTTCTCGCTCGACGATCCGGAGGCGCCTCACGATCCGCTGCTCGACGGGGACGCCAACCCCGAGGCCTATCCCATGCGGGAATTCACCGCCCGCTGCGGCCACATCGAGGACGCCCTCGCCCGCGGCGACATCGCGACTGCTCTCGGGCAGTTGCGGGCGCTGGCGCCGCTCGAGGCCGATGACCGCATCGGAACCACGCGCCTGCTTCAGCTCCTCCTGGCCGGCCAGAGCACGCTCGCGGAGGCCCAGGACGTAGCCCAGGCGGCACTCTCGCGCTGGTCGGAGTTCGTGCCGGGAACCCTGGCCTTGGCCGTGATCGCGGCCGAGCGTGGTCAAGCGGTCGAGGCCGCGGCCTTCTTCGATGAGGTGGCGCAGCTCGCGGTCGCGCAGGGCCGGAACGAGGATGCCAGCTGCGCCTTGGTCGCCGCCGCCCGTCAACTTGTCGCCACCGGGCAGGACGAGCAGGCGCTCGTCACGCTTGAACGCGCGCTGGTGCTGCGTCCCTCGTTGCGCCCGGTCGTTCGGGCCAAGGTGATGAAGCGGGCGACCGAGGGCGGCTGGCGGGACATCCTGGCCATCGTCGGTGAGGAAGCGAACCTCGCCCAGCCGGACGCGGGCGACGAGGTGGCCCAGGTATTGGACCTGGTCTACCAGGGGCAGCGCGAGCACGATCCCGTACTGCTGACCCAGGCGATCGGGTTCCTCGAGGCGCTCCTCTTGCGCGAGGAGTGGCCGGCGGAGACCTCGCACCCGCGCGCCGAGGCGGCCTATCAGTTGGGGCTCGCGTACGCGATCCTCGAGGACGACGAGGCGGCCTCGCGCTGGCTCGCCACCTGCATCGAGGGCAAGGTTTCCGGAGCGGTCGCGGCGGCGGCGTGGCGGGCGCTGTCCGAGCTGATGCTGCGGCGGGGAGACGCGGCGGGCGCGGTGCAGGCGCTCCTGGGCTGGGCGGGCGACGACCGCGTTCCCGAGGATCAGGGCGAGAAGACGCGGCACCTGCTGGAGGCGGCGGAGTTGAGCCGGCACGATCTGCGCGCGCCGGAACAGGCCTTGTCCCTGCTCGAAAGCGCGCTGGCCGGGTCGCCGGCCGACGCGAGCGTGCTCTCCGCGCTCGAACGGCTGAGCCAGCAGACACCCATTGCCGACGCGGTGGTCAGCGTCTTGCGCCGGCACCTGGGTGAGCTGCGGCCGGACCAGGGCAAGCTGGTCCTGCGCGTGCTCGTCCGCGTGCTGGTGGATGCCACCCGGCAGTACGAGGCCGCCCAGGAGGTGTGCCAGGTTCTGCTCGGGCTGCTTCCCGCCGACGAGGAAGCGGTCTTCTACCTCGCCCGCATGGCCTGGGAGGCCGGCGACCGGACGGCGGCGGCGGTGGGTTACCTGCGCCTGGTCGAGTCCGAAACCCTACCTCGAGCCCAGCGGGCCGAGATCCGTCTGCGCCAGGCGCAGCTCGCGCGCGGCGAGGGGCAGCACCCGGAGGCTCGGCAGTATCTTGAACAGGGGCTGGCCTGCGAGCCCGACGGTGCCGCCATCGAGGTGTTGGCCGAGGCGCTCCGCGAATTTGGCCAGGAGGCAAGGCTCGCCGAGCTCCTGGCCGCGCGGGAAGCGGCGATCACCGACGAGATGGACCGGCCACTGGCGCGGCGCCGCCTGGCCGCGCTGGCCGAGCGCAAGGGCGATCTCGCCGGCGCAGAGTCGCTCTATCGCGGCCTGCTCGAAGCCAATCCCGACGACATCGAGGTGCTCGATCGCATGGCCTCCCTGTGCAAGCGCCAGGGGCGTGGCGAGGATCTGTTGCACTGGCTGGGGAAACTTTGGGAGGCGGTGGAGCGCGAGGGCCTCTCGGACCAGGGGGCCATCGATGGCATGGCGGTGGGCATGGATCTCGCGGCGCTTCTGGCCCGCGATCCGGCGGGCCGGCCACGCGCGGAGGCGATCCTGCGGCGGCTGCTCGACAAGGCACCGGAATCCCCCGTGCTGCTCGAAACCCTCGACGCACTCCTCATCGAGGGAGACAACTTCGAGGAGGCGGGCAAGATCTTTTCCCGTCGGCTGGCCGTGGCGCCCGAGGGCCATGCCGCGGCGCTGCTCGTCGCGCGCGCCCGCCTGTGCGCGGGCCGCTCCGATGGCTTGCGGGCGGCCCTCGCCGTGCTGCAAACCCTGGAGCCCGAGGAACTGGACGAGGAAGCCTTGAACTTGCGGGCGGAGATGGCCGAGAAGGCGGGGAACATTCGCGACGCGGCCCTGTGCATCGAGTGCCTGCGCGCCCGCGCCGGGGAAGAGGCCCGCGCCGGCCTGATCAAACGGCTGGCCGAGGTGCTTTCCCAGCCGGGGATGGACACCGACGAGACCATCGCTCTTCTCGAGAAGCTGCTCGCCGAGGTGCCCGACAACCTTTTCGTGGCCAAGGCGCTCTTCGAGGCCTACGGCCGCATCGAGGACGCGCCCGCGCGCAACCGGGCTTGGCAGGATCTGATCGCCAAGGAGCCCGCGCTGCCGGATGTCTATCGTGGTCGCCTGCAGATGGCCCTGGCGGAAGCGGCGGAGCTGGAAGGCGATCTGCGGGCCGCCGAGGAGATGATCGACAAGGCCGTCACGCTCGACCGCTCGCCGAAGGCGCGAGTCGAGCAGCTCGTGGCGCACGCGCGCCTGCTCATTGCGCGCGGCGAGACCAAACCGGCCGAGGCGGAGATCGCGGAGGCCCTGATCCTCAACGCCGAGTCGCCCGGCGCCATCGCGCTGGTGGCCGACCTGGCCTACCGCGCGCAGGAATGGGAAAAGGCGCGTGATACCTACGCCAAGCTGGCCGCGCTGCCCGGTGGGGTGGGCGTGGTGCCGCCCGCGACGCTCGCCTGCCGGCGCGCCGAGCTGGCCGAAATGTTTGGGGAGCACGCCGAGGCCGAGGCCGCCTACCGCCAGGTCGTGGCCATGGAGCCGCACAATGATAGCGCGCGCGAGGCGCTGGCCGGGTTCTCGCTCCTGCGCGGCGACCTGGCCGAGGCGGCGATGCATTTGCAGGACGTGGTGCGGATCCTGCCCAAGGAGTCCGTGGCCCGGCTCACGCAAGTCCGTCAGCGGCTGGGGCAGGTCTATCTCGGCCTCGGCGACCTTCTGGCCGCGCGCCAGAACCTGGAACTGACGCTGGCGAGCGAGCCGGACCGCGCTTCGACCTTGGAGCTGCTGACCACGACCTACTCGCGCCTCGGGTTGCACCGGGATGCCGCGACGATGTGCGAGCGCCTTTCGCGCGTGCTCGCCGATCCGCCCAAGAAGGCCGAGGCCCTCTTTCGTAAGGGCGAGATCCTGCGCGCCTCCCTGGCCGATCCGGAAGGCGCCAGCGAGGCCTATCTGCGCGCCTCGGATCTCGACCCGAGCTACGCGCCTCCGCTCGCGCGCTTGGTTTCGTATTACTGGACGTGCGCGGATCTGGGCAAGCTGGCCGACGTGGGCGGGGATCTCGTGCAGGCGTCGCCGGTGCCCAAGGTCGATGAGAACGACCTCGGCCTGCTCGTGACGGTCGCGGCGCTGCTCGCCCATCACGACGAGGCCTTGGCCAAGCTGGCCCTGGAATCGTCGATGCTGGGCGCGCCCGTGCGCGCCGAGGTGGCGGCGGGCCGTCTGGGAGAATTGGTCGCCAGGGTGGCGCGCGGCTCGCTCGAGGCATTGGACGCGGTACTGGCGTTCGTGTTTCCCGCCCTGCCAGCGGGCTTCGAAGGCGAGCTGGCCGAGGCGCTGGTGCGCGCGGTGGCGAACGATCCCGGCGACGCCGGTCAGGCCATGGTGCTGGCCCGCCTGTTCGAGCGCAAGGGCGCGGTCGTGCTGGCGCGCTCGGCCTACAGCCTCGCGCATTTCCTGGATGGGGGCCTGGGGGCGGACCAGCGGCTGGCGCAGCTCGGCGACGCGTCCGCGCCCAGGATGGCCGCCTTTGCGCCGGACGCCGCCGTGCACCCCCTGTGCCGCGGGCCCCTGCGCCGAGTCCTGCAGCACCTCGCGGCCGCGCTGGCCAGCACGGGACCGCCGGCCTACGACGAGCCGGCGGCGCCGCTTGCTCCCGAGACCCTGGCGCTGTGCGAGAGCCTGCGGGTTCCCATGAACGCGCCGTCGGTTCCGCTCGTGGCCCAGGGGCACGGGGCCGACGTGACCTTCTCGGCGAGCCAACCCCTGTGCATCTTGATCGGGCGCCGCGCCGAGAGCCTGCCACCTGCGGATTTGCGCTTTCTCCTCGGGCGCGCTCTCGAGCAGGCCCGGGCCGGTACGCTGGCCGTGCTGCGCATGTCGGCCGACAACCTGCGCGGAATGTTGCGCGCGGTGCTGCGCGTGGCGGGCGCCCGGGGCACGCCCTTCGAGCTCGCCGAGGAGTCCGCCGACGAGCCGACGGCCCTGTGGCTGTCGCGGCTGCGCAAGCCGGAAATCGCGGCGCTCATGCCGCTGGCGCGGCTCAAGGGCGAGATCCTCGCGGACGCCGCGGCGGCCCTGGTCAATCCACCCGAGCTCGATGCGTACATTCGAGGCTGCCGCTTCACCGCGGATCGCGTGGGTCTCTTGCTGTGTGGCCGGCCGCTCACGGCCCTGCGCGCGCTGGGCGGAATGCTCAAGGAAGACGGCGCTGGCGGGGAAGTGCCGACCATCACCCAGAAGCGGGAACAACTGCGCGCCTCGCCCGCCGCGCGCGAACTGGTCGCCTTCATGGTTTCCGGCGAGTACGCGGCTCTGGTCGAGGGCGGGTAGCTCGGCTGCGGCGGCGGTGGAGCGGAACGACGGCGCCGACGGTCACCGCGTTACACATTGCGACAGGTCATGGGGGGTGGTGTTGTAAGCTGGGGCACATAGCGCAATGCGTCCGGCGGAATGGCACTTGCTATCCAAGCAGGGCCATGCTTGAACAAAAAGCAGCGAAGCAAACATCTAACCGGAAGTGAGCGAAAGCTCGCGCGGGGGTGATTTCGATGCGCGCATTAGCAGTTGTGAGTTTTGGCCCGGTAGCGAGTCTGACGGTGCTTTCCGTCTTGGCGGCGACAGCTTGCACTCGGGGCGAGGTACAGTACGCCGCCGGTGGAACCACGAGCACGAGCTCCGGCGGTGCCGGCGCCTCCGGCCAGGGGGGCGCTGGTGGTTCCGGAACCGGAGGCACGTACGCCGGGATCACGATTGTCCAGCCCGACGCCAGCAGCTTGGGCGGCGCCGGCGGAACAGGCAGCTCGCCCCCGCCACCGACCTGGCCGCCGACTGGCTTCGTCAACGTCACCAACGTCACCTACGGTGCCTACGCGACCGATCCGAATCAGATTTCGTCGGCTGGCGGCGCCTCTGGGCAAGGCGGCAGCTCGGGCGGCAGCAGCGGATCCTCTCAGTGCGCCGGATTGTTCGGTGTGGTTCGCGACTTCAAGATGGGCAACCTTAGCGGCGGCCACCCGGATTTTCAGGTTCCGACGCCGAGAAATGCCGCCGAGACAGGAATCGTAACCGATACCCTTGGCGATGATGGCAAGCCGGTTTACGCCAACCCCCCCGCGGGGGGAACGACATCCACGCAGGCCAATTTTGACCAGTGGTATCGCGACGTGGACGGCGTGAACATTCCCTTCGTGGTCGGCCTACACTTCATCGCGAATCCGAGCGGTGGAAACGGCGTTGTCACCTTTGCCGCCTCGCTCGGAACCTCAACCGGAACCGGTCGTAACCGGGATGCGGGAGCGCCGGCGGTGGCTACCTCGTCGTATTTCCCGGTCGACGGGTTGGGGTGGAACGACACGGCTCGCGCCGACGATGGAAATCAGCACAATTTCGCATTTACCACCGAAATTCACACGGCGTTCATCTACAACGGCGGCGAGAAATTCACCTTTCAGGGGGACGACGACGTTTGGGTCTACATCAACAAGAAGCTGGCCATCGATCTTGGTGGAATTCACCAGCAGTTGCAGGCAACCGTGGACCTCGATGCCCAGGCATCGACTCTCGGAATCAGCACGGGGAATTCCTACGACTTGGCCGTCTTCAATGCGGAACGACATACGACCCAATCCAATTTCCGCATCGATACGACATTGGTCTTCACGGACTGCGGGCAGATCCCCATCACGATCTACTAGTTCCGCCCGGGGGGTATCGCGGGTGAGCCTGCCGGCGACAGACTTCGCGCCGAACGCGCTTCGTTTTGTCGACAGGAAAACGGCAAGCGGTCTACCCTTGGGCGGGAGGGCGCCACCATAAAGTTGAGCCGAACGCGCTTCGCTTTGACGACCTAACAACGAGCGACTGTCTAACACAGAGGAGCCGCCATGACGAAGTTGAACCGATCGAATNNGGCAGCGGCGGCTCGTCCACGGGTGGCAAATCCGGCGGTACGGGCGGCTCGTCCACGGGTGGGAGCTCGGGCGGTTCGGGTGGATCGTCGGTGGGCGGGAGCTCGGGCGGCGCGGGCGGCTCGGCGTCGGGCGGGCGCGCGGGCGGCTCGTCTGCAGGCGGCAGTGGCGGCTCGTCCACGGGCGGGCGATCCGGTGGCACGGGCGGGTTGTCCACGGGCGGGAGCTTGGGCGGTTCGGGTGGGGTGTCGGTGGGCGGGAGCTCCGGCGGCACGGGTGGCGGGCTAGGTGATGCTAGCCCCGATTCCGCCAAGGCGGATGTCGCCGGAGCCGATCGTCGTGCCAGCGCCGACCTTGCAGGTCGAGATACGGCCGTCGCCGCGGACCTGTTGCCCACGGACGACGCCGGTGCCTGCCCGAGCGGGCTGACCGCGTGCGGAACATCGTGCGTCGACACGACCACCAGCACGAACTGCGGCGCCTGCGGTAGGACCTGCGGCACCGGGCAGACCTGCAACGCCGGCGTTTGCGTGGAAGGCGGCAGCGCGGGCAGCACCGACGGGTGCACGAGCAACCTGGCGAGCAACCTGACCTTGCAGCAGATCGCCGTGTACCAGTCGGTGAAGATCCCCGTCATGAAGGATGGGGCCGAGGTGGCGGCGGCCTCGCGCAACGCGGCCGTGGTGCAGGGGCGCGACACCATGGTCCGGGCCTTCGTGACCTTGGGCAGCGGCTGGACCGCGCGCGAGTTGTCGGCGCGCTTGACCTGGACGCCGGCAGGCGGACAGGCGGCGCAGTACTACTCGAAGAAGACCGTCAGCGCGTCCTCCGTCGACAGTGATCTGACCACCAGCTTCCAGATCTTCGTGCCGGCCAGCGCGATGGCCGCCTCGCTCACCTATTCGGTCGAGGTTGTGGAGTGCACGAGCCAATCGGGCACGGCCGGCGCGGCACGCTTTCCCACGAGCGGGGATATCGACCTGGGCGTGAAGACCACGGGTGGGCTCAAGGTCACGGTCATTCCTCTCCAGGTCGATACCTACCTGCCCGACACCTCGGCGATGGCACTGGCCGGCTATCTCGACTACATGCGCGCGATGTATCCCATCAACGACATCTCGATCAGCGTCGGCGATACGCTGACGACCACCTCGCCGATCGACTGGAGCGGCATGCTGGATCAGATTCGAGCCAAGCGGGCAACCGACAAGCCCGCCGCCGACGTCTATTACTTCGGCCTGGTCAAGCCGGCCGATACCCTGCGCACATACTGCCCGTCGAGTTGTACGACTGGCATCGGTTTCGAGGTGACGAGCGCCACAGGAACGTCGGCCAGCTCGGGCCGCGCTGCCGTCGGCGTGGGATTCGCCGATAGCTACTCGCACGAAACCATGGCCCATGAAATCGGCCACAACCTTGGACGCGAGCACGCGCCGTGTTCCGTCTCGGGAACGACCGACCCGAACTATCCCTACGCGGGCGGGCTCATCGGTAGCTGGGGCTACGATGCGCGTACCCAGAAACTGTTCGACCCGAGCAAGTACAGCGACATCATGGGCTACTGCAACAACAAGTGGATCAGCGACTACACCTACAGCGCCTTCACGACGCGCATGGCGGCGGTCAACGGCATGGCGATGGTCTACACGCCCGACTACGCACTCTCCCGCTGGCGAGTCTTGCTCATCGACGATCGCGGCCCGCGCTGGGGCATCCCCATCACCGAAAAGGTCGCCGCCGCGGGCGATGTGGAGTCGGCGATTATCTACGATAGCGCCGGGGTGGCCCTGACCAGCATCGCGGTCTATCGGACAAAAATTGCGGACATCGACGGGAGCATGCTGATGGTGCCCGAGCCGCAGCCGGGCTGGTACGCGGTGGCCGTGGCGGGGGCGCCACCGCTGCCCTTTGGGCCGTAAAGCCGGTTTCCAGGTCTCACATCATCTTGCGATAGACGCCAATCACCACGCCGAGCAGGTTCACGCTGCGGAAGTCACGTCGGCGCACGATGATGGGGGACATGGCGGCGTTGGCCGGCTGGAAGCGGATGGTTTCGCCCTCCGGGTAGTAGCGCTTGACCGTGGCCTCGTCGCCGATCATGGCCACCACGATCTCACCCGGCGTGGCCTGCAGTTGCTTGCGGATGAAGACGTAGTCGCCATCGAAGATGCCGGCCTCGATCATCGAGTCGCCCTTCACGCGCAGGGCGAAGACCTCGCGGCTGTTGCCGATGAAGAACCGATCGATCTTCACCGTGTCCTCGTAGTTCTGCACGGCGAGCAGGGGCTGGCCCGCCGCGACCTTGCCCAGCACGGGCACCTCGACGAAGCTCTCCTCGGTGAAAAGCGGCCGCAGGGCGCGCGACTTGAGATCCTCGCGATGCAGAAAACCCTTCTTTTCGAGGGCACGCAGGTGATCGTTGACGCCGTTGGTGGAGCGAATGCCGAAGTGGCTGCCGATCTCGCGCAAGGTCGGCGGGTAGCCGCGCTTCCGGATCGAGTCGCTAATGAAGTCCAGCACCTGGCGCTGGCGGTCGGTCAACCCGCCCGCAGGCTCCTCGTCGCGCACGATGGTCAGATGGGCCATGACTGCTCCTCCGATCAGTTACTGAACATACGTATGGTACGGAACATCTGTCCCGTGTCAAGTAACCCCGTTTTTTGCGACACTGGCCCGCCCCGCTGGACTCGCGCGGACCAGGATTCGCCGGCGAGCGCCGAAGGCGGGATCTTTCACCGGAAAGGAACCGATCACGATGTCACAGCGAACATGGTCTAGCTTGGTCTCCCTGGGAGCGCTCTCCCTGGCGCTTGGTGGCTTCCTTCTCGCCTGCGGCGGACAGCAGAAGCCCAAGGAACAGCTCAATGCCGAGATGAAGGGTCTGCCCAAGTGGGCGCTCGGCAAGTGCCGGGAGGGCCTCAAGAACAAGGACGCCCTCTGTGGCAGCGGCAGCGTGCAAGGCATGAGCAACGTCAGCCTCGCGCGCTCGGCCGCCGAGGGCCGCGCGCGTACCGAGCTGGCGCGCACGCTGCAGGTGCGGGTGAAGGCGATGCTCAAGGACTATCAGGCCGCCACGCAAGGCGGTCCCGAAAACCAGACGGCAGGCGAGCAGCACATCGAGGACGTGTCGAAGCAGATCACCGACATGACTCTCTCGGGCTCGCGGCTGGAGGACACCTTTGTCAACGAGGAAACGGGAACCTTCTGGGCCCTCGTCGTGCTCGATCCCGAGGCGTTCAAGGATTCGATGAAGAAAATGGACGGCCTCGACGACAAGCTCCGCGCCCACATCATCCAGCGCGCCGACAAGGCCTTCCACGAGCTCGATGACCAGACGGCACCGTAGCTAGCAGCCGTTTCCCGTTTCATCGACGAGGTGGTGCGGAAGGCGGGTTAGACGACACGCCGATCGATGGAAGGCTCACGCCAGGGTGGAGACGATCATCCAGAACGGGGCGCGATGATCGATACGAGCGCGATCCCGACAGGCTTCAGCCGCTTGGAATTCCGAGACGAAGTTGAGACCGGGGATCACGGTCAGCGCGATCGAAGGACAGTGCTTTAGCCAGAGCGTCTACACTCTACCGGAGCCACCTCGCTTTGAACTCCCTATTGATGTCCTCAATTTCCTCTCGACCTTCTATGTACGGCTGATACATATCAAAAGGATCTCCCGCTCCGTACACTCCACATGCGGAGCAATTCTCACAGCCACCCCCGCCGCATCCGAGCGAATCCCTGACGGTCTTCTCTCGCTGTTCTCTTGTTGTGTTCTTGATTAGATATTGCTCTAGCATGCTCTTCACCTTCTCCTTCTAATGTAGGCAATAGAATCACCAATGCAAATCGAAACCATGGGCGCGCCCTCATGTGGTCTCCCAATGAAGGAAACGCCCTTAGGGTGGTATCGTCGGTTCACTCAGTCGTCGTCGCCGGTGTCAGGCCGCGGCGTCGGCGGAGCCGGCCGCCGCGCGCGTGCGTGCAAGGTGCGAGAGTGCCAGCGCGTACACCACCGCCGCGGCGATCAGCACGATGCTGAAGTTCCACAGCATCGCGCCTAGCACCGCGCCGACCGAGCCCAACACGCTGCCACAGCCATTCGCCGCCCACGCCCAGGGGATTAGCCGACCGCCACTCGCGGCCAGCGCGCGCACGGCGAGCGGAAACGGCAACCCCATCAGGAATGCCAGCGGGGCGATCACCGCCATCGCGACCAGCACGCGTGGCACGAGAGCCAGGCCACCGAGGGTGCGCAGCAGTGGCGGCACGGCGAACACCACCAGCGCGATCACCACGGGCAGTGCAAACCGCAGCCAGCGCGCCAGCGCAGCGGGCGATTCGCCACGGCGATCCGACCACGCGCTGCCCAGTCCAGAGAACAGTAGGATCGAGAACAGCACTGTGGTGACCGAGTAGGTCGGGTGGCCGAGGAAGAGCGCGAGACGCTGCATGAGCACCACCTCGACCGAGATGTACGCGACGCCGAGCGCGAGGAAATACAGCAGCCAGCTCCAGCGACCCTCGCGTGGTACCGCGCCTCGCGCGAGTGGAAGTGCGAGCAGAAACGTGGAGAGCAGCAGGCCGAGCGCGAGCGCGGCGACCAGCGAAATCTGGCCGACCGGAATCGCGAGCGGCTCGAGAAACGACTGCCCGGCGAAGCCGCGCAGCGTGCGGAAATTCAGACTCTTCCAGCGCGTCATCTGGAAGAAGAACGGGCTCTCGTCGGAAACCGGCCCAAGCGCGACTTCGCTCTCGTCGATCAGCGGCTTCACGTCGCGCTCGAGCAGCAGCGCATCGAGAATGTTCTCCTTGGCGCGGCTCAGGGGATCGTGCAGGACGCGTCGATGCTGCGCGCTCGCGAACCCGCGGACGGTGTCGGCTTCGGCTTCGCTGAAGGCTTCGCGTTTCACGATCAGCACCGACCGCAGACTCTGGCTCAGCACGCAGATATGACTCGAGGGATCGCTCACCCCAAGCCGGGCCAGCGCCGCCCGCGCCATGGACACCAGCCTCGGCATTTCGTAGTACCAACGCGTGATCGACAGGCAGCCGCCCGGAGCGAGGTGCGAGAGGTACGCCGCGAATCCCTCGGTGGTGTAGAGGTAGTTCTCGGAGAGGCTGTAGGCGCCCGAGACGCTGGCGGCCCACGTGTCGATGAGCGTGAGCTCGAGCACGTCGAATCGCGCATTGGATCGCCCGATGAAGCTGCGGCCTTCGTCGCGCACGAGTTGCACGCGTGGGTCGGCGAAGACCCACCCCACCCGATCCGCGTAGCGTCCGGTGACGAGGTCGATGATCACCGGGTTGATCTCGACTGCGGTGACCTCGCTGGCGCCGAGCGCGAGCGCGTACTGCACATCGATGCCCCCGCCCGGTCCGATCACGGCCACTTTCGCGCCGGGCCGTAGCACCAATCCCAACGTGCTCACGTCGTCGCGCGCCTCCTCGGCGCGCTGCGGAGGCGTGACCGGAGTAGCGGCCGCGGCGTCGATGAAGATGATCGGATCCCAGCCCGGGCGCTCGATCACGTCGATGCGCGCGAGCGGGCTCCAGCGACTGAAGGCCAGCTTCGCGCCGGGCAGCGTTAGCTGCCGGGCCACGGGCTTTGACTCGTCCGTGCGCGGCTCGGGCAGGATGCGAGGCATCAGCACGAGCGGCAGGAGGAGCGCCGCGAGCAGCCCATACCGGGTGCGTGCCTTGCGATGCGGCGCCAGCACCGCCGCCGCGATGGCCCCGAGTGCGGCGGCGAGTGCGACCGCGCCAGCCGCGCCGAGCAGCGGCAGCGAGAAGAAGAGCAACATCGTGCCGCAAGCCGCGCCGATCAGGTCGAATGCGTAGAGCCGCCCGGCGCGTGCCGGCCAGTCGCGCAGGATCAGCCCGACGGTGGCGCCGGAAAAGAAGAACGGTATGAGCAGCAGCAGGTCGTAGGTGAGGAAGAAGACAATCTGAATCGGCTGCTGCAGGATGCGAAACGGCGAAAAGGGAATGAGTGCCGTGCCGAGATAGGCGAACAGTGCGCTCAGCGCGAACAGCGCGGGCGCCGCCGCACGCATCGCGGGATCCCGGCCACGATTGGGCACGAGCGCGAGTGCCGCTCCGCTCGCGCCGATGCCGAATAGCGCCACCGAGACCACGAGAAACGCGAAGTGGTACCAGATCGAGGCCGAGAAGATGCGAATGAACGCGACCTGGAAGAGCAACGTGGCCGTGGAGATGATGAAGATGCCACTCTGCGCGGCGAGCGGTGGGGCGCCGTCGCCGCGGAGCTCGGCGGCCGAATCGACGGGCGTCTCCGAGGCAACACGTTTGCGGTGCATCCGCCGATTGTATAGCCAATCGAGGGACGTGGTGGCCCGCACGCGTGCGGCAGCGGCCCGCCGCGCGCCAACACGCCATCGACGGCTTGGATGGTTACCATCGTGATGGAGCGCCGGCTGGGATCTGTGCTGTCCACGTCGGTGACCATCGAGGCGACGCGGATCTCGACGGCCTTGCGCAGCTCCCAGCGCGTGATGGCGTCCACGCCAGCGAAGGCCGTCTCAGGCGCGATCCGTCGGGAACCTCGTTCATACCCCACACGGTGATGGTGCCGGCCGTGACCGTCACCATCGCGCGCTCGGCCCGCGCGTCGGCGAGGTCGCCGCCCCGTTCGAGCATCTCCTTGCCAAAGTGGCACAAAGCTGGGCACCAAGGCATGACTTGTGACAAGATGACAGGTGTGGGACGCGGTGCGATGTGGGAAAACGGCACGAGAATCAATGATTTCAGCTGGTTGTGCCCGTTGGTTTTGCCGACGCGGCTGGCACCAACATTGAACTAGACTCGATCGAACCCGGGTTTGACCACGTGACCAAAGACGAGTCGGAAGCAGTCGCCCAGGCGGCAATCGCCGCGGTCCAAGCCCTGCCCACTATCCTGGTGGTCGACGACGAGCCCGGCATCGTCGAACCGCTGGCCAAGATCTTCGAGAAGGAATCCCTCCGCGTGCTGACCGCCAAGAGCGGGATCGAGGCGCTCGAGCTCCTGCGCCGCGAGCCCGTCTCGGTGTTGCTGACCGATCTGGTGATGCCCGGCATGTCGGGGCTCGATCTGCTCAAGGCCAGCCGCAGCGTTTCGCCGGAAACCGAGACGATCCTGATGACCGCCTACGGCACCGTCGAGAACGCGGTCGATGCCATGCGGCACGGGGCCTACGACTTCGTGACCAAACCACTCAAGCGTGCGCAGGTCGTGCGGGCCGTGACCAAGGCCCTCGAGAAGCGCAACCTGGTGCAGGAGAACCGCGCGCTACGCGCCCAGCTCGAGGCCGAGCGCCACAAGGCCGTCATCGGCCAGTCGCTTCCCTGGCGCCGCCTGCTGGAAACGGTCATGCAGGCGGCGCCGTCGATGGCCACGGTGCTCTTGCTCGGCGAATCCGGCACCGGCAAGGAGCTCATCG
>PNBO01000240.1 GCA_003136095.1 Myxococcales bacterium | reverse complement strand
CCCACGCGACTGATATGGGAACCCTAGTAGGGTTAGCTCTGCACTCGGCACCCGCCACCCACCCTGCCTCCCCCTCGCTGCGCTCGGCCTCGCCATGCCCTCCCGCGATGGTGCGCTACGCGCAGCGCTGGCTAACCCAGCGCTGCGTAGGCTCCCCACGCGACTAGGGTGGGTAGAGGAGGTACTTCCGCCGCTTGGCCCGGAAGGCTTCGAGGTCGCGTTGCCACAGCGCCTCGACCTCCGGGAGGGGGCGGCCGTCCAGGACCGCGGCGGTGGCCACGGGGTCCCCCAGCATCCCGTGCAGTCGGGTGGCGTTCCATGGGCCGCGATGGAGCTTGCGAAGGGCTAGGGCGATCGCGATGCCGGTGCGCACGGGCTCGAACAACGTTCGGTCGGTGACGTGCAGACGTACGCCGTGGCAAGGGGTGTCCCGGTACGGGTTGGCCGAGGGGGTGAAATCCGTCTCCGCGAAGGCAACCCCGTCGAGGCCGGCGCCGGTCAGCTCCGTGGCGAGGGCGGCGCCATCGATCCACGGTGCGCCGAGGACTTCGAAGGGATTGTCGGTGCCGCGGCCAACGGAGACATTGGTGGCTTCCAGAAGTCCGACCGCGGGATAGAGCACAGTGGCTGCCACGGTGCGCAGGTTGGGCGATGGCGGCCACCAGGGCAGGCCCGTTTCGTCGAAGTACGACCGGCGATTGTAGCGGGCCATGCGGACGATTTCGAGATCGAGGCCGAGGTGCTCGTCGCTGTTCAACATCTCGGCCAATTCGCCCATGGTCATGCCGTGCCGGACCGGGAGGGGATGGTGATTCACCGGGGACAGCTCGGCCCTACTGAGCACCGGGCCGGCCACCTCCCAGCCACCGATGGGATTGGGCCGGTCGAGAATGATGACCCGCAGGCCGCGGCTCGATGCCGCCCGCAAGGTGGCGTGCACGGTCGAGGCGTAGGTGTAAAACCGCGTCCCCACGTCGGGCAGATCGACGACGACCGCATCGATACCGTCCGGTAGGGTCACGGGCCGGGGGCCTGCGGGCCTGGCGGTCCGCGGGCCGTGCGCGTCGCCATACAGGCTATGCACCGGCAGGCGCGTCTTGGCGTCCGTGCTGTCGTCGATGCGTTCGTCCCGCAACGCGGACAGGCCGTGCTCGGGACTCAAGAGCGCGACCAGTCCAAGGTCGCGCCGGGCGGCAAGCACGTCGGTGGTGCGGGCGCCCTCGCGGTTGCGCGCGCTGTCGTTGGTCAGCAAAGCGAAACGCAGGCCACGCAGGGGGGAAAAATCCCGGGTGGCGAGCTCGTCGATGCCCAGCGCCAGGCCCCTGCCGGCGGGCGTGGGCTCGGCCTCCGGGGGCGGACCGAGCGCGTTGCCGGCGAGGGTCGCGATGGCCGCCGCGAGGCCGTTCACCGAGCCTTTGCCGTCGGGGTGAACACGGTTGCTGAGAAAGATCACGAATAGGTTCTTCTCCGGATCGATCCACAGCGAGGTGCCGGTGTAGCCGCCGTGTCCTACCGCCCGGCGGGATAGCGAGGTGCCCCGTTGGGTCGAATAGCCGGTCTGCACGTCCCAGCCCAGGGCGCGGATGCCACCGGGCACGTCGTGCGGCGCTAGCATGCTCGCCGTGGCGCGGGCGGAAAGGACGCGCCTGTCCTCGAGCGCGCCCCGGCCGAGCACCATGCGCGCGAAGCGGGCCAGATCCGCGGCCGTGGCGAAGAGCCCGGCGTGGCCGGCCACGCCGCCCAGGCGGAAGGCCCGCGGGTCGTGGACCTGGCCGCGCATCCACTCGCCGTTGCGTTGTTCCGTCGGCGCGATGCGTGGCCGCCGGTCCGCGGCGGGCAAGAAGCCCGTGTCGTCCATGCCGAGCGGGCCGAAGATGGCCGTGCTCGCGAGCTTGTCGAGGCCGGCGCCGGTCACGCGGCGGACAACCTCTTCGAGAACCAGGAAGCCGACGTCGGAGTAGAGGAAGCGCTCGCCGGGCGCGGCCTTGGGCTTGCTGGCCAGGACGCGCTTGATGGCCTCTCGGCGGCCGTGTTCGTAGTCGCCGACCGGGGTTTCGGCGGGCAGGCCCGAGACATGGGTGAGAAGCTGTCGCAACGTGATGGCGGCCTTGCCGTGCGCGGCGAGCTCCGGGACGTAGCGCGCGGCCGGCTCGTCGAGGTCGACCTTGTCCCGATCGGCGAGCACCATGAGCGCGGTCGCGGTGGCGACCGGCTTGGTGAGCGAGGCGAGGTCGAAGATGGTGTCCTCGGTCATCGGCTCCTTGCCGGGCAAGAGGGCGCGGAAGCCGAATGCCTTGCTGAACACCACGCCATCCGCCCGGCCCACGGCGACCACGCACCCCGGGAGCTTGCCCTGGGCCAGGGCCTCGGCGACGAGCTGGTCGATCTCCTGGGTCCACGCGACCGGCGCCTTCGCCGCCGCGGTCGGGGCGGACGCCGGCGCGGCGTCGATGCCCGTCCTCGCCACGGCGGCCGCGGGCGGCGCGAAGGCGAGCGCGAGCCCGGCGGCGCCAAGCCAGGGCACGTGGTTCGCGTGCGCGCGCGGTCGTTGCGGCGGCGCGCTCGCGGATGACAGGCTCATGGGGCGAACATACCATTCGCCGGCGCCTTCACTTCGGTTCGACGACGCCTCGCTCATCGTCGACCGCCTGGATCGCGAAACCGGCCTCCGCGGCATCGACGCCCAAACGGGCGCCGCCGGCTACCGTCTGGAGTAGAATCGTTCATACATTCCCCGCGCCCGAAACCGCACCCAGGAGGCTGGTCATGAGCTTGCTGTCTCGTCAGTTGCGTTCCGTCATCCAGTGGGAGAACCCCGATGCCGGGGTGCTGTTCCAGTGCTGGACCGACAACGGCGATGAGATCAAGAACGCCTCCAAGCTCATCGTGGGGCCCGGGCAGGGGTGCGTGTTCGTCTACGAAGGGCGGGTCGAGGCCGTCTACGTCGAGGAGGGCCTCCACGAGCTCAAGACCGCCAACATCCCGTTCTTCACGACCCTGCGCAAGTTCATGCAGAACTTCAAGAGCGAGCACAAGGTCGGCATCTACTACTTCCGCACCGCCAAGCTGCTCAACCTCAAGTGGGGCACCGAATCCCTCATTAAGTACGAGGATCCGAAGTACAAGTTCCCCGTCGGCCTGCGCGCCTTCGGCAACTACTCGATGCGTATCATCGACGGGCGCGGCTTCTTCCAGCAGGTCGTGGGTGGCGCCCAGACCTTTCTCGTCGACAACATCCGCGACCCCATCAACGCGCGCCTGCTGCAACCCCTGACCGACTTCTTCGCCGAGGCGGGCTACACCTACACGCAGATCGATCCGAATCGCGAAGAGATCGCGGCCGCGCTCACCGAGAAGCTCAAGCAGGAGTTCACGCAACTCGGGTTCCTGCTCGAGGATTTTCGCATCCAGGGCACCAGCTTCGACGAGGATACGATGCGCCGGATCAACCGCATCGCCGACATCAGCGCCGAGGCGCAGGCGGCCAGTGCCGCGGGCGTCAGCTACGCCCAGCTCCAGCAACTGGCGGCGTTGCGCGACGCCGCCAAGAATTCCGGCACCGGCGGCATGGGCATGGCCATGGCCGTGGGCATGGGCATGGCCGGCGCGGTCGTGCCAGCGGCCGTCGGCCTGGCGGGGACGCAACCCGTGCCCGACGACGCGGCCGCCAAGCTGAAGAAGCTCAAGCAGCTTCTCGACCAGCAGTTGATCACACCCGCGGAATACGAGGCGAAGAAAAGGGAGATCCTCGCCCAGTTGTGACCTTCGCCGCTGTGCGGCGCCGGCGGAGTGGCCGGCGCGCCAGGTTCAAGGTGCTGGGCAAGGCCATCGGGGTGGGCCTTGGCGGGGAGATATCCGGCGCGTGGCGGTGAAGATTCGCACTGGACTTTCGTCCTGGCGCGGCTCATTCTTTCCCATCGGACCAAGCTCGCCAGGGCCGCAAAGCCTCGGGGGGACGGTTCGCAGGTACCGCAAGGAGTGACGACGCGTCGCAGTTCCGCCTACGACGAGAAGGAACGACAAAGCGATGCACGGCGGATCGACCTTCGGGGCCCGTCCCCGTCGGGTCTGGTCACAAACGCTCGTCTCCCGTCTGAGGCCGATGTTGGACCACTGCTGGGTAGCCGACGGAAGAAACAACCTGGCAGAAAGAAGGAATCACGATGGGAAAGAGACTCTATGTTGGCAATTTGTCGTACTCGACNNGCCGGCGCGGCGGCGGCAATCGAGACCCTGAACGGCAAGGATCTGCAGGGCCGCGCCATCGCGGTCAGCGAGGCGCGCGAGCGCTCGGGCGGCGGCGGCGGTGGTGGTGGTGGCCGCGGCGGCTTCGGCGGCGGCGGACGCGGCGGTGATCGCGGCGGTGACCGCGGTGGGTTCGGCGGCGGTCGCAAGCAGCGCTGGTAGGATGTAGTGAGACCGGGCACGAAAAACGCTGCCGAGAAGCGCAAGAAGGAAATCGATCGGCAGAAGTGGCAGGCGGCGAAAGCCGAGCGCCGCCAACAGCGGCAGCTCGAGCGCCAAACGCGCACTTCGCTCGGCGACGACGAGGATCCCGACCTCGCCGGCATCGTGCCCGGACCGCAACCCGTCGAGGAGGTGCCGGCCGCGGTGCCTCCCGAGACCCCCGCGGCCGAGACGCCGAAGTAGCCCGGAGACTGTAGGCTGGAGCCTCCGGTCTCCAGTCTGCTCGACGCAGAGATATTACCTGCCCGTGACACAACCCTGACAAGGGGGGTGCTCTACTGGCGGAATGAAGATTCTTTGCGTCTCTCCCGCATTTCCGGAGACCTACTGGGGCCACGAGCGCGCGCTGCGCCTCATCGGCAAGCGCGCGATCCTGCCTCCGCTCGGCCTGCTCACGGTCGCCGCGCTGTTGCCGCCCGACTGGGAAGTGCGCCTGTGCGACATGAACGTGCGCCCGCTCGATGACGCCGATCTGGAGTGGGCCGATGTCCTCTTCCTGACCGGCATGCTGGTGCAGCGGCCGTCGATGTTGGAGGTCGCTAGGCGCGGCCGGGCGATGGGCAAGTGCATCGTCGCCGGTGGTCCGCACGCCACGGCCACGCCCGACGCCCTCGCGCCTTTCGTGGACTGCATCGTGGTGGGCGAGGCAGAGGATCTCATCACGCCGCTGTGCGCGGCCCTGCTCGCGGATCGTTCGGCGCTGCCGGCACGCTTCGCGGCCAGCGAGCGGCCCGACATCCGGCGTTTGCCCCCGCCGCGCTATGATCTGCTCGATGTCAGCGCGTACAATTCGATCGGCGTGCAGTGGGGCAGGGGCTGCCCCTTCCACTGCGAATTCTGCGACATCGTCGAGCTCTTCGGGCGGCGTCCGCGCACCAAGGAGCCCGGCCAGTTTTGCCGCGAGCTCGACGCCGTCCTGGCCACGGGATTTCGCGGCTCGCTCTTCGTGGTCGACGACAACTTCGTCGGCAACCGCAAGGAAACCCTGGGGCTGCTCGGGCCGCTGGGCGCCTGGATGCGCGCCCACGATTT
>PNBO01000185.1 GCA_003136095.1 Myxococcales bacterium | reverse complement strand
TCCCATTTCAACGTTGGCGCAGCCGGCTGGTGAGGGTGGAAACGACGCTGCGCAGGCTGGGATCCTCTGCGATCTTCTTTTCGATCTTGCGAAACGCGCTGATCACCGTCGAGTGATCCTTGCCACCGAACCGGCTGCCGATCTCGGGATAGCTCATCTGGGTGAGCTGCCGCGACAGGTACATCGCGATCAGGCGGGGATGGGCCACCGCCCGATGGCGTTTGGGGCCTTTGAGGTCGTGCAGCTTGACCTCGAAGTAGGAGCAAACCTCGCGTTGGATCGCTTCGACGGTCAGCCCCGTGGGACCGGGCGACGCGATGGACTTCAAGATCTCCTCGGCGACTTCCTTGGTGATCGTGCAACCCAGCAGGGAAGCGCGCGCCGAGAGCTGCACCAGGGCGCCTTCCAGCTCGCGTACGTTCGAGCGGAAGCGCGTGGCGACGGTCAGGGCGACATCGTCGGGAAGGTCGATGTCTTCGAGCTCCGCCTTGCGTTTGAGGATGGCCATGCGAGTCTCGAGATCGGGGTGGCCGATCTCGGCGATGAGGCCCCAGGTGAAGCGGCTACGCAGGCGCTCCTCGACGCCCGGTAGTTCCGCGGGCAGCTTGTCGCAGGTGAGGACGATCTGCTTATGGGCGTGGTGAAGGGCGTTGAAGGTGTGGAAGAACTCGTCTTGTGAGCTGTCCTTCCCCGCCAGGAACTGGATGTCATCGACCAGAAGCACATCCGGCGCTTCCCGATAGTGGTGGCGGAACTCCTCCATGAGGTTGATCGAGCTGGGATGGCCAGACTGCCGGCGCTGGTTCAGCATCGAGCCGATGAAGCTCGAGACGAACTGCTCGCAGCTCACGACCGTGATGTTCCATTCCGGGTGCTGGCGGTGGATCTCATGCCCGACGGCATGGAGCAGGTGGGTCTTGCCGAGGCCGACACCCCCGAAGATAAACAGCGGGTTGTATTTCGAAGCGGGGGCATCGGCGACCATGCGCGCGGCCGCGTGCGCGAACTGGTTGGTGTTCCCGACCACGAAGTTGTCGAATTCGTAGCGGGTATCGAGCCCTTTGGGCATGGCCACGGGAGCGGAAGGCTCCGCTGCCAGTGGAGCATCAACGACTTGCCGAGAGGCCACCTTGGTCGTCTCCTCTTCCCCCACTTCGAAAAGGACGGAGTAGGTTGTCTTGGTCCGACTTTCGAGGTTCGAAAGGATCGCGGGCAGGTAGTGATCCTCAAACCACTCCTTGTGGTAGCGGTTGGGCGCATGCAACCGGATTTGGCTGCCTTCGAACCCGAGGCAGGTGATGGGACGCAGCCACTGATCACGGTGCGTCGGCTTGACTCTTTCTTCGACCGATCGTACGGCCTCACCCCAAAGTGCTAGCATGTCCTATCCACAGCTCACGAGTCGATAAAAGATCAATAAATACAGACCATTAGACAGACTAACCCCCAATTCGCCAACAGCGATGCCCAGGCGCCAATCTGGCTCCCCACGCATGGGTCGAGCCGAACGGCTCTGTCGGCGGGAGACCTTTCCTACCAACCCGCACGAAGACCAGCAAGACGAAAATCGTGTCGTTACGGAGCTGATGGAGATCTGCGGAGATAGACCATCCCCAGGTTGAGCACACGGCTTTTCGCGCCCGGGTGCGGGCGCCCGACATGGGGACAACTGACTGTGATCCTTGCAAAAAGAACCGACCTAACGGCCCGAATTTCCTCCAGGGCCGCATTCCACGGACGCGCCCTTGCGTAGCGCGCGCTAGTGTCCATGCCATGGGCCTTGTAGCGTCTTCGCAACGATAACGTGACGACTTTCCGACGGGCAGTGCCGGCCACGGTGATGGCGCTTTCGCACCAGCCGACGGGTAGGAAATCGCGTATCCGTGCCAGCGTGGTTGTCTCCGACGAGCGCCGCCCATGACGGCCCCGTCTTCTCGACGGGGAGCTCTGGCAAGACATCGTCAACCCGATCTTGCCTTCCGAAAGCGCCTCGCCATGGACGGGAGTTTCTATCGGTGCGAAGAGGCGTTCGCCACCCGCCGGTCGTTGACAGCACCTATCTTGAATGCTAGTTCTCCCTGCCCACACCGGGGAGGCGCGTGAGGGCCGGCAGGTTTCGCCTGACGGACCTCAGCGCGAGAGATGGGAAGAACCCTCCGAGGGTTCTTCCTCAGACGACCGGAGGATCCAGTGAAGAGGACGTATCAGCCGCACCGAAGAAGCCGGAAACGCACGCACGGTTTCCGCAAGCGTATGAGCACCCCTGCAGGCCGCGAGGTGCTCAAGCGCCGTCGCCGTAGGGGGCGCAAGAAGCTCACCGTCAGCGTTCCCAAGAAATAGGGGCCGGTGACCGACCGAGGCCTGCATCAAGGGCTGGGCCGCGACGAGCGCCTGCGCAAGAGGTCGGAATTCCTCCGAGCGCAGGCGCGCGGGCGCCGCTGCTCCGGCCGCCACCTGGTGGTGTATGCCATGGCCCGCACCGGCGAAGCAGAGGCGCAGGGCGCGCGCCTAGGCATCACCGTGAGCAAGAGAGTTGGTGGCGCCGTGCTGCGGAATCGAGTCAAGCGCTGGGTGCGCGAGAGCTACCGGAAACTATCTTTTCCGAAGACCCGCCCGGCCGACCTGGTGGTCATCGCGAAGCCGAGCGCTGCCGCCAGCAGCTACCGCGTGATAGACACCGAGCTCCGCCAGCTTCTGCTGTCGATCGAGAAGCCATGATCAGCAAGCCAACGTGGTTCGAACGTCTGGGCCGGGCGCCCCTTCTCGGCTTGCTGCGTGGGTATCGGCTCGCGATCTCGCCGGCCATCGGGCCCGCCTGCCGATTCGAGCCCACCTGCTCGGCCTACGCCGAGGAGGCCATCGTGCGCTACGGCGCTTGCAAGGGCAGCTACCTCGCCCTGCGCCGGCTTCTGCGCTGCCATCCCTTCGCACGCGGAGGCCTGGATCCCGTGCCTTGCCCCGCGCCACCGGTTTCGCGCGAAGGATCGACGTAGGAGAAACGATGGACAAGCGCTTGCTCATCGCGGTGGCCATCTCGATTGGGATCTTGATTCTATGGTGGAAGATCTTCCCGCCGGCCCCCGCCGTCCAGCCGCCCGCAACCGCGCCGGTCGCCGAGCCGGCGAAGCCGGCCTACGACGCGGGTTCGGTGGGAACGCCCGCCACTGCGGCCGCGCCCGCTGCCCCCGGCGCACCGCCGCCGGCCGCCCTGCCAGCGGCGCGACCCGCCGAGACAAGGGTCACGCTCGAATCGCCGGAGGCCAAGTTCGTGTTCTCCTCCTGGGGCGCCTCCCTGCGACAGCTCAAACTCAAGGATCGCCAGTTCCTGCTCGATCGGGCGCGGCCCGATTCGGGCATGCAGATCGTTTCGACCTCGACGGAGGACACCGCGCCTCTGCGCACGACCTTCGCGAAGGCCGACTTTGCCTGGAACGACGCCGTGCCCTGGGCAGTCGCGCAATCCGCCGACCATGCGGTCGTGTTCCGTGCCGAAACCGACGAGGTCGTGGTCGAAAAACGCTTCACGCTCGAGCCGCAACGCTACCGCCTGGCCATGTCCATGATGATCCAGAACAAGACGGGCCGGCCGCTCGACCACGGTCTCGTCATCCATCTCTACGCCGCGCAGGATCCGGACAAGAAGGGCGGCGGCTTCTGGAGCTACGCCTCGGCGAACCTCGCCGAGACGGTATGCCACGTGGGCGACAAGGCGCACCGCTCGACGGTGGAGGCCTTGGTCAAGGAGCCGCAGAGCTACGTCGGCGGGGTGCGCTGGGCCGCCGCGGGCGACAAGTACTTCACCTTCGCCGCAGTCCCCTTGCCCGAGAGCCCACCGCGTGACCGGGGCTGCAAGGAGCAATCGCTCGACGGCAGCCGGGCCGAGGTCGCGCTCTCCTTCGCCACGCGCACCTTGGCGCCGGGCGAAAAGACGGAGTACCCCTTCATCGTGTTCGCCGGCCCCAAGCATACGAACGAGCTCGAGGCCATCCGGCCCGGCGGCGAGGACGCCAAGCTGGCCGACGTGGTGGATGTGACCTTCGCCGTGCTCTCGCGGCCCATGCTGGCGCTGCTCAAGCAGTTCTACCGCCTCACCGGCAACTGGGGCGTCGCCATCATCCTGCTCACCATCGTGGTTCGCCTGGTCACCTTCTATCCCACGCACCGGACGCTGGTGTCGGCGAAGAAGATGCAGGGCCTCTCCGACAAGATCGCGGCCCTGCGCAAGAAGTACGAGAACGACAAGCAGAAGCTCGGCGTGGAGACCATGAATCTCTACAAGGCCCACGGCGTGAACCCCCTGGGCGGCTGCTTGCCGAGCCTCATCCAGATGCCCATCTGGATCGCCCTCTTCTCAACCCTCAACTACGCCGTCGAGCTCTACCACTCGTCCTTCTTCTGGTACATCACCGACCTGTCGGCGAAGGATCCCTACTACCTGGCGCCGCTGCTCATGGGCTCGGTGATGTTCGTGCAGATGCGCATGTCACCGGCGGGTACCGATCCGCAGCAGCAGAAGATGATGGCGGTGATGATGCCGGTGATGTTTACCGGCTTCTCGCTCTTCCTGCCGGCCGGGCTATCCATCTACACTCTGACGAGCTACCTCATCGGCATCCTGCAGCAGCTCTACGTCAACCGCATGTACCGGCACCCCCCGCGCAGCCTGCCGGCCAAGGCGTAGTTCGCGGGGCTGACCACCCATCGTTGACCAGAGCGCATGCGCATTCGCCAGCACGTCAACCCGCTGCGCTCGGATTTCTTCGCGATTTTCCTCGAGCCGCTCACCCTGCCCGCGGATCGGCCCGTGGAGGTCGAGTTGGGCTCGGCCGAGGCCCAGTTCTTAATGGAGCGCGCCGCCGAAGAGCCTGGGCGCAGCTACGTCGGCGTAGAGATCCGGCGCGAGCTGGTGGAGCAGTCGAACCGGCGGTGCCAACAGAGCGGGCTGGCACAGGTGCGGAGCGTGTTCGCCAACATCTCGGTGGACCTGCCGCGAATCCTTCCACCCGCGAGCGTGTCGCGCTTCTTCGTCAATTTTCCCGATCCGTGGTGGAAGCAGCGGCAGCGCAAGCGTCGGGTGGTGAGCGAGGAGCTCATCGACCAACTCGCGCGCCTGCTCCGGCCCGGTGGCGAGATCCACGTGGCCACCGACATCTTCGACATCGCGCTCGACGCCATGGCCGCGCTGGAAGACGAGAACCCGCGCCGTTTCCACAATCTGCGCGAACCCTGGTGCTTTCTGGCGCAAAGCCGCTTCGCCGCGCGCTCGCGCCGCGAGCGCCATTGCGAGGAGCTGGGCATCAAGATCTGGCGTCTCGCGTACCGATTGACATGGGAACCCTGAAAGGGTTCCCAAACCCTCCCGCGATGGTGCGCTGCCAGCAAAGCTAGCGAAGCGTAGGCTCCCCACGCGGCCGAGGCCTTCTAGCCGAGGTCGATCTGCAGCTCCTCGAGTTGCTGGATGCGATCGCGAAGCGCGGCGGCTTTCTCGAACTCCAGCTTCTCGGCGAGGTCGAACATCTCCTGCTTGAGCGAGGTGATGAGCGCGGGCAGCTCGTCGGGCGCCACCTGACGCTTTCCCTTCTTGGGCAGGATCGCCTTGCGCGGCTCCCAGCGGTCATCTTGGGCCGTTCCTGCGAGTTCGAGGATTGCCTTCTCGATGGTCTTGGGCGTGATGCCGTGCTCGCGGTTGTAGGCTTCCTGCAAACTCCGCCGCCGGCGGGTCTCGCCGATGGCCTTCTTCATCGACTCGGTTTCGCGATCCGCGTACATGATGACCTTGCCGCGCACGTTGCGGGCGGCGCGGCCGATGGTCTGGATGAGCGAGCGCGCCGCGCGCAGAAAGCCTTCCTTGTCGGCATCGAGAATCGCGACCAGGGAGACCTCGGGCAGGTCGAGCCCCTCGCGTAGGAGGTTGATACCGACGAGCACGTCGAATTCGCCCAGGCGCAGGTCGCGCAAGATCTCGATGCGCTCCAAGGTGTCGATATCGGAGTGCAGGTAGCGCACGCGCACGCCGAGCTCGCCGTA
>PNBO01000225.1 GCA_003136095.1 Myxococcales bacterium | reverse complement strand
AGGCACGACGGACAGAACCCGCGGCTGCCGCACGAGAACGCCACGAGCAAGGGCCGCTCACAGTCCTCGCACTGCAAGTGCGCGAAACCGCGGTTGAGGGCCCCGCAAGCGATGTAGCCCTCGAGGTCAGCACGCACGAAGGCGGGCAGAGTTGCACCCTCGAAGCCATGCTCCACGGCCGCGTAGAGCGTGCGCAGGTGCTCGCGCACGAGACGATGCAGGGTTTCTCTTTCCGGCTGCCGGCGCGTGTATGCCGGGCCGGCGGGTGACGGTCGTGGGCGTACCGCTGCCTCCACAAAGGAGACTTCTCGGCAACGGGCCGCCTACGGTTGCGTGCCTCGCCTACTGCCCGTCGTGGCCGCCGAGCAGCATCTGGTCGGGGTTGGCTTCCTCGCCCGGCGCGGCGGCGTTGTCGGTGGGCGCGGTGCCGTCGAGAAAGACCTCCTCGATGCCGTCGCTGCCGGGGGCGGGCAAAAGGCCGGTGGCCGGATCGATGCGCGCGACGACGATGCCGGCGGGCTGGGCGAAGTCGGAGATGGTCGTTGTGGCGAGCGCCTTGGTCATGAAATCGACCCAGAGGGGCAGGGCAGCGCGGGCGCCTTCCTCGCCTCGCCCCAGCACGCGGCGCTCGTCGAAGCCGACCCACACCGCGGCCAGCAGCTCAGGCGTGAAGCCGACGAACCAGGCGTCGCGATCCTCGTCGGTGGTGCCGGTCTTGCCGGCGGCCGGTCGCTTGAGCTTGGGGGCCGCGCTTCTCGCCGTGCCCGCCTCGACCACGCTGCGCAGGAGCGACACCACGATGTACGCGGTCTCGGCCTTGATGACCTGCCTAAGCTCGGGCGCGGGCACGGGCTCGTTGCCGAATGCCGTCACCAGGCGCGTGTCGCCGTACGTGCCGCCCGAGGCGAAGGTGGCATAGGCGTTTGCCATCTCGATGGGCGTGACGGTGGCGGTGCCGAGCGCCAGGGAGAGATCGAGCTTCTCCGGCGGGGGCAGATCGAGCCCGGCGGCGACGGCGAGCTCGCGCACGGGGAGAACGCCGATGTCCGACAGGAGCTTGATGGAAACGGTATTGATGGAATCCGCCAGGGCCACCCGCAAGCGCACCGGGCCGCGGAACTTGTTCTTCTCGTGGTTCTGCGGCTTCCACAGCTTGAAGACCTCGGGGCTGTCGTTGACCATCGAGGCGGCGGTGTAGCGTTTGGAGTCGATGGCGGCGGCATAGATGGCACGCGGCGGCGCGCGCACTGATCCCTTACTTCGCGAACCCACTCGGGCCTCATCCCGCGGGCGTGATGACCGCTTTCACCTCCGACGATGACCCAGTCGATGTCCCGCAAATCGAACACGCCGAGTTCCTCCAAGAGCGGTTCGATGGACAGGAAGCGCACGGCCGCGATGGCGTTCCGAAGGTCGGTGATGCGCGGGATCCCGAACCTGCGGTCTTCCACAGACACGCCTAGCCAGATGTTGTCGCTGTCCGCGAGCCAGGGGTGTTCCTGGGTCCATTCGCGCAGGCGAGCCGAGCGCTTGGTGAGAATCTGGTAGGTGTGCTGGGGCGTCCGCCTCATTACATCGAAGGCGCGCTCGAGAAATCCATCCTCCACGAAATCACCGAAGATGTCGCTCATCGAGTTCACGAACACCCGGCGCGGGGATCTCCACGCGAACGGTTGTTCGAGCCGCTCGGGGCGCAAGAGCGGATCAAACCCTGAGTAGAATGGATGGCGCCTGCCATTCGGCGAAACCGTCCCACGAAACCGCTCGGAGAAGGCCTCGGCGTAGCAGTGGCTGCAGCCAGGCGAAACCTTCACGCAGCCCGTGACCGGGTTCCAGGTTTCGTCCGTCCATTCAATCTTCGTGGGCACTGCCAGGCATTCTGGCGTGTCCTTGGGGAAAGGCCAAGTTCCTCGTTCACTATCTGGCCGGCGCGGGCGAGAACGAGATCGTTGTGCTTATGACCGACGCGGCCAGGGGACGAACGGCTACCGTCAGACGAAGCCCGTCGCAGCCCCCCATGTGCGTCCAGGATGGGGGCGTGTGCACGCAAGGTAGCGACTGCTGCGATTTTCCCAATGCCCTGTGCATCGGCGGAACCTGCCAGGCCCCGCCACTCAACTTCTACTACCGAGAAGCCGCTGACCGGCAATTCGCCGATTTTCTGCGCGAGAGGACTTCCGCAGAGGACAAGCCAATTCCCGTGATAGAAAGGCGTCCAGGTAGACAAAACGCGGGAGATCTCATGCGAAACGGACTGATCGGACTCGTAAGCGCGCTGGTGTTCGCCTCGGCGATCGCGACCGCTGGCTGTAGCAGCAGCTCCAGCGCTGGGGGCACAGGCGGAAGCTCCGGCAGCGGTGGACAGGCGGGCGCAGGCACAGGTGGAAGCTCCAGCAGCGGCGGACAGACGGGCGCAGGCACGGGCGGGATCTCCAGCAGCGGCGGATCGTCTGGCCCGGGTGGCGCAGCCTCTGGCGGCTCCTCTGGATCCGGTGGCGCGACCGGTGCCGGCGGCTCGTCGGCGACCGGCGGCTCGTCGGCGGTTGGCGGGACATCAGGCTCTGGCGGAGGGTCGGGCGATGGCGGGTCGACGGGAGCTGGGGGCAGCGCTGGCAGCTCCGGGTCCGGCGGCAGCGGAACGGGTGGCAACAGTGGAACGGGTGGCGGTGGCGCCACGACCGGCGACGCCAGCACATCTGGGGATGGCGCGGCGCCTGATGGCGGGACTGATTTGCCTGGGCCCTTGGGTAGCGCCGATAGCTCGGTGAACGTTCAGGATGTCGCTCTGGCTGGTGAAGCCGAGGTCGGCGGGAGTGGGTCGTGTGGCAGCGATAGCGGGTGTGCGAGTTGCTCAACCTGCGGCGTTTGCGGCATCGGTGGCACAGCAGGGTGCACCACGGGGGTGGGGTGCTCATGCGGAAAGTGCGGCAGCGCTACTGGCGTCGTCTGCCCGAGCTGCGCGGAGACGGTGACGTGGGATCCCAATAACTACCTTGACAGCACCTATGGCCCCAGTATCAGCACGGGAAGCAGCTGGCCGGATGCCTACGCCTGGGAGATGGCCTCCTGGTGCTCCGGATGGTCAGTCGACCAAAGTGCATGCGGTGGCAGTGGCAGCACGCTGGAGATCTACACGTGTGACCGTGGCGTCCGGTTTGTCTGGGCCTACGGCCTATTCAACCACCTTGTCCTCGAAGCAGGCTGGACAGGTCAAACGGATTTGGGCATTGGGATCGGATCCACCTACCAACAGTTCATCAATGCATACCCATCCTGCAACACAGACGCGGGCGTGATCGGTTCGGGCTTGGTCGTGGTAGACTGCGGAACTGGTATGGCCACGTTCACGAACGGCCAGCTCTCGGTCCTAGAAGTCTTTTGAACCCAATCGCGCCGGTCGACTGCCACCCCCCGATGCTCGCCGGCCTACCACATGCACACCATGCACTCGCGCCACGCGGTGTCGCCCGAGAGGCAGGGGAAGGTCTCAGCCGCCAGCGCCTGCAGGTAGCAGGCCCGCACGTCGTCGGCGACCGGCGTGCCGTCGGCGCTGATGACGTCCACGACCCGGCCCTGCCCGTCGATGGCCACGCCATAGCACTGGGGACAGGACGCGGCCTGGGCCAGCGCATCCACGCGATCCTGAGCCGATGCAATCTCCGATGGGGTGCAGGCCAGTCCCGTTGCTTTCTTGCCGTCCACCTTTNNGTGGATAGTCATTTTAAGCGCCATTTTTCCTTGTCACCGAATCGCATCTGCACATGGCGGCTCGAACACGACTTGAGGAGGCTCTAGCGACGATCGAGGCATTTCGTGAAGAGTTCGACCGTCGATGGAAAGAGGCCGCTCCAAACGTGGTCGAACTCCGTCCAGACAAGGACGACCCTTTGCCAGGATTCGAGGCGTGGTTCCGGCATCGTCTCGCGTGCCTCGCCGGCTAACCTGCCGATCAAGCTGACGATCCCGCCGCAGGGGCTCTGGTGTAACATCGAGGTACTGGCCAGGCGGCGGGCTCGCAGCTTATCGGCCAACCGTTGGGCGGACGACGCGGTGGCCACCAGGTCGCACACAGCATGCCGTTTGATTACCCACGCGACACCACGGTCGGGGCTTGCCACTTGCGGCCGGCGGCGCGACACTGCTGGAATGAAAGCAGCTCAGCGGCCCCTCGTCTTGCTGCCAATCCTCACTGCCCTAGTCGGTTGCGAGGCCAGTACCGTTCGTGGGGAGAGGTGCATTCCTGGGGCCAGCGTCACGTGCGCGTGTCCTTCCGGCCAGCAAGGCGCACAGACCTGCAATTCCGCTGGCACCTACGATGCGTGTCAGTGTCTTCCCCCAGTCGCTGGTGCGACTGGGGGAATCGGCGGAACAGGCGGCGTCCTCAGCAGTGGTGGCACGACTGGTTCGGGAGGGGTGATCGCTACGGGTGGGTCATCAGCCACGGCGGGAAGCAGCGGGAGTGGCGGCAAGACCACCGTCACATGTTCCTACACGGAATTCCGGTTGCCGGACACGACGAGCGGTCCCCAGCACATAGCAGCCGGACCAGATGGCAACCTTTGGTTCACCGAGAATTGGGGAAACATCATCGGCCGCATCACACCGTCCGGCACGATTACTGAGTTTCCCATCCCGACCGCAAAGAGCTTTCCCGACGGTATCGCGGCTGGCCCAGATGGCAATATCTGGTTTGTCGAAGGATCCGTCTTGGCCAACAAGATTGGCCGCATAACTCCTTCGGGGACGTTCACCGAATTCTCCATTCCGACCGCCAGCAGTGATCCGATGGAAATCACGGCTGGGCCGGACGGCAACCTCTGGTTCACAGAGGGAGGACCCGGCGATGCAACAACCAACTTTGGTCGCATTGGTCGCATAACCCCGGCAGGGATCATCACAGGATTCATGCTGCCTACCGGAAACACTGGCCCCTGGAGCATTACAGCTGGACCAGATGGCAATCTCTGGTTCACCGAAATCGCCGGTAGAATCGGTCGCATTACTCCTGCCGGAACGCTCACCGAGTTCGCTGTGCCGACCACCGCTGGCAGCCCAGCAGGCATCGCACGCGGACCGGACGGCAATCTTTGGTTCACGGAGGGCCTCATCCTCGATGCAACGACCACCGTTGGGCGCATTCTTCGCATCACACCGACCGGGGTCGCAACCGAGTTCGCGATTCCCACGCGGAAGAGTGTGCTTCAAGAAATCGTTGCGGGGCCAGACGGCAACCTTTGGTTCACGAAGTCCGCGATCACGGACTCGGGAACCTACATTGACAGCGCGATCGTCCGCATTACACCGGCCGGCGTGGTCACCGAGTGTTCCATCCCCAATGGCGTGCCGGCCGGAATCACGAGCGGACCGGATGGTAACCTTTGGTTCACGGAGTCCGTGGACGGGAAGATCGGTCGCATTGCCCCGTAACGACCAGCGGTTGGACGGTCTTCATGTGGCGACAAGAATTCTACCGGCTCCTCGAGTCCAATGACCAAGACGACGTGGACCGCGCATACGCACTCAAGGAGAGGAATTTGCCCGAGGTGCTCTGCAAGTATCGTGCGCCAACGCAGCCTGCGCTCGCGAGCCTTCGTGATGATACGGTCTGGCTTTCGCCAGCCTCCCAATTCAACGATCCTTTCGACACGTCCCTGTCTCTGTGGATAGTCATTTTAAGCGCCATTTTTCCTTGTCACCGAATCGCGTCTGCACAGAACGGCAGCGTCAACACGAACTGCCGTATAGGCACATCCGGCAGGATGTGGTCCACGAGGTTGAGGGCGCCCTCGCTCATCCTCCTGCCAAGACAACTGGGGCACACGGCTCGTGTTTTGCACGAGAACGCCACAGCATGGTACTCGCGGTAGGTTTTACAGTAGAGGTGTGCGAAGCCTCGCCCCAAGATTCCACATGACATGTACCCGTGCAGCTCGTCGGTCACGAACTTCGGCAACGTCTTGCCGCTGGCCTCGTCGGTCCAGAGAGCGTTTATAACGATTGCGGCAAGAATGCGGATCTTAGCCACCGGGATTTCCCTCCTCGAAGGGTACGCGCGGGACCACCCGCGTGCCCGCCTCGGGCAAAGCTGGTAGCGCTTTGAGAATGCCTGCGGCTCTTGACTGAGCGGAGCGTACTCGATTCAAAGGGGTCTGGTGCGCGGAAAAGGGGAAGGCTGGAGAGAGGGGCGGAAAAGGGGAAGGCTGGAGAGAGGGCGATGGCCGAATCTGGACGGGATGGCGAGCCGCGAGGAGGGACCCGCGGCTGTGGAACCGTAAGCGGGCCGACAATGCATGCTCGGAGGGCAGACCCCGGGCCTTGCGGCGGGGCGCTCGGCCTACTCGAACAGGTCGGCTTGGCGGGACGGCTTGAGGCGGGTGATGCCGCGGAAGTAGGGCGGCGGCCGAGGCTCGGCGAGACCGAGGGGCTCGGTCCACCGGCCCTGGTGGCGGAGGAAGCGCTCGATGCTCTCNNGGCCCAGGGCCAGTATCGGCAGCGCGGTCCGGTGCGGGCTGGCTTGGCTGGCGGCTTGGTGTGCGCCTGCGGAGCGGGCGGTGTCTGCGTGGGCGCCGGCTCAGGCAGCGGCGGTATGACCAGTGGCCGCCACGGAGAGGCGGGGGCGAGCACGCCAGCGTAGCGAACCAGATGCAACTTCGGCGGTGGCACGGAGGCCGCAAGACGCGCCAAGAGGGAGAGCACGTCCATCTCCAAAGCATAGGTGCCGTCGCGAAACGGCCGCTTGAGTTCCAGGCGCACGCGGTTGTCGGGCAAGAGGGTGAGCCGCTCCTTGGCGAGCGGCGGGCGGAGCACGTAGCGGAGCAGGCGCTGGCGCGCGGGTTGGTCACAGGCGCCGGCGACGCTTGCCGCGTGAAGATTGAACCCGAGCTCTTGCACGACCAGCGCGCCCATGGGCGTGGGGCCCGCGCTATCGGTGCGCGCGAGCTGCACAGCAGGGCGGCAACGCAGCTCGGGACCCGCGGGTGGTAGCCCAGACACCGCCGCGGCTGCGAGCTGGGCCAGCACCGGGTCGCGCTCGGC
>PNBO01000419.1:2375-63801 GCA_003136095.1 Myxococcales bacterium | reverse complement strand
CTACAACGCCAAGATCGAGGCCGAGCAGAACAAGGCCGCGGTTGGCACGGCACTGGTCGAGACGCCTTCCAAGCGCAGCAAGCGTCTGACGCTGGTCATGGCCGACGCCGACGGACACGAGCACGAGGTCGAGGTCGAGGCGGAGAGCGCCCCCACGGGCGGCGCGATCGGCGAGGAGCTGGCCGAGGAGATCTCCGCCAAGGCCGCCGCGGCCCAGGCCGCCAAGGAAAACGCCGAGCCGCCGGCGCGCAAGCTGCCCTACATCGTCATCGTCATCGACGAGTTCGCGGACCTCATGATGGTCGCCTCCAAGGACGTGGACACCGCCGTCGCCCGCCTGGCCCAGAAGGCGCGCGCCGCCGGACTCCACCTCATCCTGGCCACGCAGCGCCCGTCGGTGGACGTCATCACCGGCGTCATCAAGGCCAACTTTCCCAGCCGCATCGCCTTGCAGGTCGCTTCGCAGATCGACTCGCGCACCATCATGGGCCAGCCCGGCGCAGAAACCCTACTCGGCAACGGCGATATGCTCTTCTCGGATCGCGGAACGAAGTTGAAGCGCATCCAGGGCGCCTTCCTCTCCGACGATGAAGTTCATCGCGTGGTCGAGTTCTTGAAGCTACAGGCCAAGCCGGTCTACGACATGAACATCCTCACCGCGCGCGAGGACGAGGACGGCGAGGGCGCCGCGGCGGCCGACGACTTCCACGACGAGCTCTACGATCAGGCCGTGGCCATCGTGGCCGACACCCGCCAGGCCAGCGTGTCCTTCATCCAGCGCCGCCTGCAGATTGGCTACAATCGCTCCGCGCGCATGGTCGAGCAGATGGAACGCGACGGCATCGTCGGCCCCTCGAACGGAATCAAGCCGCGCGAGGTGCTGGCGCCGAGGGGCGAGTACCTGAGCCAGCCCGGGGCGTAGGGCAGGGCGCTAGGGCCTAAAGCCGGGCCCACGCCATGCACCAGCCATCCCGCTTACCCACACCTACCTCTATCGCGACGGCGACCGCCACGACATCAACCTCTCGAAGGTCTCCCCGCAGTATGTTCATCCCGCAGGCCTACGGGCGCGGTAGGTGTCGATCCACTCCGCGAGCGCCGCTGACGCCTCGATGTTGATGCGCGCCATCTCCTCATCGCCGATGCGCCTCGCGCTCGGCGAGTCGACCCCAGGTCAGACCGGATGCCGTCTTCCTACATGCGCCTTGCTCGTCGACGAGCGACGACAGCGCATTGCCGTACGGGCAATCGCAGCGGGTGAGCGTCACGATTCCGCCCGAATTTGGCGCTGGCTGGTTCCGGCTGCATGGAACCTACTTCTTCGGCTGTACCAGCGGCGCGCAGGTGGGACCGGCAACTTGCGCCGGGCCCATCGACATTCACGTTGACCTTGGCATCAAGGCCCGGTAGCCCTTCCAGCCCTGATCTGCCGCCAACCCAGAATTACCCTGGGGACGGAATCACCCCCGGTTGACTCGATGCCGTAACCGTGGTTGGTTCGGCCCGCTGCGAAGGTACAACGCCGTCTTGCGACTATGAGGAGAGTGCCATGGTTCCCATCCAACTTCGTTCTTCAATCGGGTTGTTGAGTGCATTGCTGTTCGGCGCCGCGATCGGCGTCGCGGGGTGTGGCGATAGTGGTGGTGGCACCGGCGGCAAAGGCAGTGATGCCGCGGCCGGAGCCGGCGGCAAGGCGACCGGTGGCAGCGGTGGCGGAACTGGCGGCGCGACCGTGGCCCCGGATGCGGGCCGCGACGTGGCGGCCACGGGCGGCGCGGGCGGCAGCGGCGGCGTGGGTGGAACCACGGCCATGGATGTTGCCCCCGATGTCCCCATCGGCACCGGCGGCATCGATGGTGGCAAGATCGACGGCGCCATCGACACGAGCGGTATCGATGCCCCCGTGGCTGCGACCATGCACCTCTACGTCGGCTGCGCCGACTCGACCGGCACCATCCAGACTTACGGCCTCGACGACAAGACCGGCGCCCTGGCCCCGATGTCCAATTTCACGGCGGGTGGCGCCATCTCGAACTCGAACTTCAACGCCACCGAGGACCGCATGTACATCGCGCACATGATCGGCAGCGAGGCGAAGGTGTCCACCTTCACGCGCAACCCGACCACGGGGGCCCTGACGCTCATGGGCTCGCCGGTCGCGGTTCCCTATGCCCCGCCCGGAGCTGGCAGCGGCGTTGACGGCGGCACCGCTGTTGACGCTGGTGGCAGCATCGACGCTGGCGCCATCGACGCTGGCGCCCCGCCGACCAACGCCGGGCCGCAGACCTTCACCTTCGACCGTGCGGCCAAGTTCGTGGCCTTGCCCAACTACTACTCTGGCTACGTGTACATCTACGACATCGCCAGCGACCAGAGTATCAGGTCGCTGGTCGCGTGGCACACCGCCGGCAACAACGCCCACCATGCGGTCTTCACCCTCAACAACAGTTTCATGTTGGTCCCGTATCTCGGCTCGAACTTGATCGAGGTCTACGGCTTCGACGCCACCACCGGCGCAATCACCGCCAAGAGCAGCACCAGCCTGCCCAACGCGAATTCGGGCCCCCGCCACATCGCCCTGCACAGCAACGGCAAGTGGCTCTACTCGATCAACGAAACCGCCGGCGGCCCCACCTCGGCCGCGGGCAGCATCGACTTCTTCACGGTCGACCAGACAGCCGGAACCGTTACCTCCACGGAGACCACCGACGTGCCGCTGCCAACGGGCTACACCGGTGCGAAGAACGGCGGCGAGATCGAGATCCTGCCCGGCGGCTCTGGGCTCATCGTGTCCATGCGCCTCGACGGCAAGGCCGAGGGCTCGCTGGTCTCGTACAGCATCAACGCCACCACCGGCGCCCTGACCCTCATCGAGCAGGAAAGCTCGCGCGGCACGACCCCGCGGCAGTTCAGCCTGACCAAGGACGGGACCTTGCTCGTGGTTGGCAACCAGACCTCCAACACCATCGCCGTGTTCAAGGTCGATCCCGCGGCAGGCACCGTGAGCTTCGTGGGCACCCAGGCCGTGTGCACCAGCCCGCGCTTCGCCAAGATGGCCGCGATCAAGTAGACGCGCTTCCTCATGCCCGCGCCGGCACCGACTCGACTCTGCATGGGGGCCGGTCACCGGCGCGATAGCCTGCCGGCCGAACCCGACCCTTCATCCCTCTTAACGATTGATACATCTGACCAACTGACTGAGTCAATGGGAGAGACCTCGTGACCGGAAGACAGTACACGATCAAGCTCAATCGCATGCTCGCACTTTCAGCTATCGGCCTGGTTGCATCAGGAGCAAGAAGCTATGCGCAAGAGTCGCTTGAGACACTGAAGAAGAGCAAGATTTGCAATGAGCCTGTCTTGTATTCGCAATTCAAAGAAGAGGTGTTGATACGCCATTTCTTCAATGACATGAAGGATGGCTTCTTCCTGGATGTCGGCTGCTCCTACTACAAGAACATAAGCACAACCTACTATCTGGAAAAGCACCTACACTGGAAAGGGATAGGTGTCGACGCCCTCAAGCAATATGAGGCGGACTATTTGAAGTACCGTCCGGGAACGAGATTCCGGAATTTTGCCGTGACCAATCATTCGGGAGACACGATTGACTTGTACACGGAGGCCGGATTCGAAGCGTTCTCGAGCACGATCAAGGGGGCCGCTTACAGAATCCCGGAGCCGGTTGCTGTCAAGGTTCCCACGATCACGCTCAATGATTTGCTGACAAAAGAAAAAGTGAATCACATCGACTTTCTCTCGATGGACATCGAAGCAGGCGAGATTATGGCGCTGCAAGGATTTGACATCAAGAAGTACCGGCCATTTCTGGTCTGTATCGAAGTGCAGCCGGAGATGGGAACCCAGTTTGCGGACGAAATCATGACCTACTTCCTGAAGAACGGCTATGAAAGAATGGTGGCCTATACACAGTTTGAGGATGCCATTAACTGGTATTTCAAGCCGAAGGGTTACAATCCGGTCCGCAAGTGAAACAAAGGCCCGGGAATGGGCTTGCTCGTTGGCGTAGCGCCTCGGCGTTGTTCTTGTGCGCCCTTCGTTTACTCTCAGGTCAGCCTCCGCGCACCACCTTGCCCTGCTTGACGAACGCATCGATCTTCAGGGTAGAGGGGGATGGTTTGGGGGAGATCGACGTGTAGGTCTCTCGAGTTGACGTAGTGTTTCTTATCGGACAATTTGCTGCGGATGCGTTTCGGTCCAGGCGAAATGGCGCTTGAATTGACGATCCACCGACAATCCTACAGGCTCCGGATCCGAGCAGCCCGTGGTGGAAGTCGGACCGAGCCGTTCGGAGCGGATTCGGGCCGGATGCAAGGAGCAGCGAAGCGCCGAATACTAGAGGTATTCAAGCGAGCGGCGACGCAGCAGACGGCCCAGAATCTGCCCGAACGGCGACGTGGAGATTTTCACCACGGGCTGCTAGCCCATTCCTTTTTTCCCCGGCCTCTGTGTCCTCTGTGGTTTTCTTCCGCCGACAATGCGCGCTGGCTGCGCTAAGCTGCCTTTCCATGACCACGCTTGTCCTCGCTCTCTTCCTCGCCGCGGGCGCCACAGCCGCGCCGGCCACTCCCGGCGTCGCGCCCGCGGGTACGGTGCCTGCGCCGGATCTGCGCACCGTTCTCGACCGCATGCAGAAGCGCTATGACCAGGCCAAGGACTTGCGCGCCCGCTTTTCGCAGAATTACACCCGCGCGATCGTGGGGCGGTCCACGCTTTCGACGGGAACCCTGACCTTCAAGAAGCCGGGCCGCATGCGCTGGGACTACGACAAGCCCGAGGCGCGCATGTTCCTGTCGAACGGCCAGGTCCTCTGGCTCTACGAGCCCGAGGAGAAACAGGCGTTCAAGCAGGACCTCAAGTCCTCGCAGTTGCCGGCCGCGCTCGCGTTTCTGATGGGCAAGGGCAAGATCACCGACGAGTTCGAGGTTGCGTTCGCCAGAGACTCGAAAGACACGAAGGCCGAGACCCTTGGCCGGCCGGGCGATTTCCGCCTCGCGCTGACCCCCAAGCAGCCGCAGTCCGCTTACAAATCGATCCTCTTCATCGTCGATCCCAAGGAGTTCCTCGTGCGCGAGAGCGTGCTGGTGGATGCGCAGGGCAACACCAACCACTTCATGTTCGACGGCCTGGAAGTGAACGCCAAGGTCGCGGACGCGCTCTTCAGGTGGACCCCACCCGCCGGCGTTCGCATCGTCGATACCAACCAGATGAGCAAGTAGGCTCAGGGAACCGGCTGGTAGCTGACCGCGGTCGTGCCGGGGCGCTGGGTGGCATACGCGAGCTTGATCCGCGCATCGCTCGGCTCGTCGGTGGTCACGCGAATCTCATCGAGAGTGCCGGAGAAGAAATTGCCGGCGGGCAGCGCCGCGTCGGTGGTGGCGGGGGCCGGGGAGGTCAGGGGCTCTTCGCCGAAACGCCAGTAGCCGTTGTGGGGATCCGCTGCGCTGCTGGTCGGGTCGTCCGCGACCGGCTCGCCGTCCACGAACAGGTATTGCCCGCGGCTCGACAGGCGCGCGACGACCAGGTGCCACGCGCCGTCGTTGTAGCCGGTGAGGGTGGATATGGTCAGGAGGTGGCCGCCCGGCAGAACCGCGAAGGCCAGCCGCCCGCTCTCATCCATCTCGATCGCGCGGTCGAAGGTCACATCGCTGCCCGACGGGTTGCTGGCGAAGCCAGCGATCCCCGCGCGCGTCGAGCTGGTGGTCTTGAGCCACAGCGAAACCGAGAAGACTTGCGGCGGGCTTGTCGATGCCACATTCGTGGCCACGTAGGTGCTCGTGCCGTCGAGCGCGAGCCCGAGCCCGGCGAGGCCATCCGCGGGCAGCGCGTCCGCCGTCGGATTCTGCACGAGCCCAATGTTGCCTCGACCGGACGAGTCCCCCAGGTGCGAGGCCACGCCATCCGGGGCGCCGCTCATGTGCAGGACGCAGGCAAAGGCCCCGAACACCGACGGGCCCGAGGAAGTCGGCGCGGCGAGGGGATTGCCCCAGTACATGAGGACGGAATTGTTCCTACTGTCGCCCTCGATGCGCGGAACCAGAACCCACAAGGCCGCCACGCCGCTGTCCCCGTCCCAGCGTTCGACTTCGTGGCTCAGGGTCTGGCCGCTGGCGTCGACGAAGCGGATGTCCGCGCCGTCGTGCCGGGCCTCCGCGAAGGGGAAGCTCGTGGCGTCGAGGCGGAGGAGAAGCGGGAAATCCACGACTGCCTCCCGGATGTCCGCGCCCGCGGCGGTGGTGTCGATGCGGATGCGCATGGCGTGGGGCCAGTCGGAACAGGCGCCGAGGGTGCATGCTCCCGAGAGACATTGTGCGGACGCATCACACGCGGAGCCGCTGGTCAAGCCCGTGCGAGCCTCGGGCCGGGCCGGGCTGGCGGCGTCGTCGCCGGCCTCGGACAAGACCCCATCAGCCGCGGAGGTCCCGGCGTCCACTGCGCCGCGCTCGCTGCCGCAGCCGAGCATGAGGATGATGCATGGCGCGAGTCGTCCGGTGGCCCGCAACCGACCGGGCTTCACCTCCATCTCTAGCGCTTTCCCTCGCCGTGGGAGAGGTAGGCGAGGATCACGTCATCCAGGCTTTGATCGGTGACGAAGGAGCTCGGGGAAGCTTCCTGCGGCCCGCGTCGGGTCTCTGCCGTGCGCGGCACATCCGCGGCGTCCGTGGTCGGCGCGAGCGAGCGCGGCGGGGGCTCGTCTCTCCGGCTCGCGGCCGCGGCGGCGACATTGACGTGGCTGCCCTCCTTGACCACGTAGGGTCCGCCCGATACTGGCCGGCGGCGTACCGGCGTGGTCGCCCCCTTGCGCGTGGACACGGTGGCCGGCGCGCCGACGCCCACCACGACCTGACGTTGCACCACGACCGGCGTGATCGGTCGCACCACCGGGGTGCGCGGGCTCGTGACGGGACGAGGTCTGGCGGTCGCAGACGGCGGCTCAGGCGTCAAGGCCTCGCGCATGGGACGGCGGAAGGTGTACGAGCCCGGTCCCGGCACCGAGGGCTTGGTGAAGTGGACGGGAAGGGGCTCGGGCGTGTGCGCGCGCTCGGCCGAGGGTGATGGCGTGGGAAGCGCGTCGAGATCGAGAACGTCCGCGTCGGTGGCAAGCTCTGGGCTGGCCGCGGGCGGCGGTGGCTCTCCCGTCAGCGACGGATCGGGAGTCTCCTCGAACGGGGCGAAGAACTCCTGGGCGGGGAAGGGTTCTCCGCGCAGCGAGAAGAAACGCGTGATGCGCTCGTCGTAGGCCGTCTGCTTGAGCTCTTTGAGGATGGCCTTGTGCTGGGCCTGCATCATGGCCCGCACCTCGTCCTCGGGGAGGTCGGGTTCGTACTGGCCGCGCTTGCTGGCCAGGATGCTGCCCTCGAAGAATAGGTGGGTGAAGACATGGGGATTCCCGGGTCCCGAGTCTTCCGTCTGCACGTGGAAGATGTGGCCGCCGTACTTGACGTTGTGGTTGTAGCCGAGCAGGGGGCTTCGGGCAGGTTTCGCCATTCGCAAGCGAAGTATAACGCCGGCGGCGTTTGTGCTAAAATCTACTTCAGGTTTCCGTCATGGTCAGCATCACGGCAACGAAGATTCGCGACAACTCGCGCGACCCGTCGAGTGTCGTCGGTCTTGGGCGCGCCTTCGAGGGCTTCCTCATCAGCTACCCCACGGTCGGCCGTGGCATGGTGATCTTCCGCGAGCCCACCGGGCACCGCATGGTGACCACGCCGGTCCGCCGCGTTCTGGGCGAGTTCGGCGAGCCCGACATCTACGTGGAGACCGACAACTCGGTGTACCGGCTACGCGTTCGCTCCGGCGCGCTGCCCGCCGACCGGGCCAAGGCAGCAAGCAAATAGCGGCGCAACAGGGCAAGTAGCAGAGATCGACCGCGCCGCTGGTGGTTTCCTGGCGGCCGCTGACGAACCTTGCACGCGTCCCCTGCGCGCCTGGCGGGTTTGACGCTGCGAGCAGGTCGGAATTCCCGGACGATCGGCTGGGAACGCGGATTGCACACCGCCAATTTCATGCCGATATCTTCGTGTTACTCTCAGCTTGTCTTGGGCACAATTCGTCAAGCGTTGGTCTTGGCCGCTGGACGTGGCCGTCCGGTGGCTGACCCGGCAGCGGCCAACTGCCTGGCCAGGGTGGGGGAGAGCTCCCTCATTCTGCGTACCCTGCGGGTACTGTCCACCGTAGGGATTCGCCGCGTCGCCATCACTGTTGGGTTCGACGCAGAGCGTTTGCGGAGGGAGGTCGAGGCGGCAAGGCGCGCCGAGCCCAACCTGCCTGACGTCACATTCTTCGACAACCCGGCCTGGGAGCGGCCCAACGGCCTGTCGGTGCTGGCCGCGCGCAGGTTCATCACCGAGCGGACCTTGCTGGTGATGGCGGACCAGGTCGCGGCGCCGCACCTGGTGCGGGAGATGTCGCAATTGTCGCCCGAGGGGGAGGACATCGTGCTGGCGGTCGACTACGACCTGTCGCGGGTCTTCGATTTCGACGACGCGACCAAGGTCAAGCTGTGGGACCAGCGCGGCCGCGAGAAGCGGGTCGCCAGCATCGGCAAGGATCTCGCCGACCACGACGCCGTGAGCGCGGGGCTCTTCGTCATGTCACCGGCCCTGGTCGCCTGCCTCGACGATCTGGCGAAGACCAAGGAGCCGTCGCTCACCGAGGGCGTGGCCGAGGCCGCCCGGCGCGGGCTGGTCGTCGCGCACGACGTGGCCAGTGCGATCTGGCAGGACGTCGATTCGGCCGAGATGCGCCTGCACGCCGAGTGGCTGCTGCGGGTCTATGGCGACGAGCTCCTGCACCCCGAGGTCCGCTCGGCCGCGCGCTCGACGGGGGCGGACACCCTGGCGCTCATCGAGAGTCTGCTCGCCGAAAAGAACCTGCCGCGCTACACGCTGTTCAACCCGGGACCGGTGGTGACCTCGGCGGGCGTGAAAGCAGCGCTGGTTCACTACGACGTTTGCCATCGCGACGAGGACTACTCGGGCGTGGTGCGCAGGTTGCAGCAGAAACTGCGGCCGGTGTTCGGCGCCTCCGACGAGCACGAGATGCTGCTGCTGACCGGCTCGGGGACCGCGGCGATGGAGATGGCCGTTGCCTCGGTGGTCCCGGTGGGCAAGAAGATCCTCACCGTCGAGAACGGCGCCTTCGGCGAGCGCCTGGGCGAGATCGCGCGCTTGCACCGGCTGCCACACGTGCCGCTTGCTTGCCCTTGGGGCAGCCTGCCCGATCCAGCGGCGCTGGAGGCGATGCTGGCGGCCGACCCCGATATCGCGGTGGTGGCCATGATTCACCACGAGACCTCCATCGGCTTGGTAAATCCCGTGGGCGTCGTGGGCCGTATCTGCCGCGCGCGCGGCGTGACCCTGGTGGTGGACGCGGTGTCGTCGCTCGGGGCCGAGGATCTCGATGTGGTGCGCGACAAGATCGACGTGTGCTTCTCGTCGGCCAACAAGTGCTTGCACTCGGTGTCTGGGGTGTCCTTCGTGTGCGTGGCGCCGACGGTGTGGCCGCGCATCGNNCTGACCGAGCTGGCGCAGACGCCGTTCACCCCCGCCGTGTCGTCGTTCTTCGCGCTGGAAAAGGCACTCGACGAGCTCTTCGAGCAGGGCGGGGTGCAGGGCCGGCGCGAGACCTACCGCCGTCGCAACTTGCTCATCCGGCGGGTGCTCAACGATCTCGGCTTCCAGTCCTTCACCAACACCGGCCGCGAATCGCACACCATCATCACCGCGCGTGTGCCCGCGTTCGTCGACATCGATTCGCTCTACGGCCGTCTCAAGGACCGCGGCTTCATCATCTACNNGAGCTGCCCGACGCCACCATCGACGCCTTCCTGGGCGCCATGGCGGAGGAGGTGGGTCTGGCTCGCACCGCCGCTGGGACCAAGGATCGCGAACGCCTCCGTTCTTTGTGAATCTGCAGAACCGACCCGACGTAGCTTCCATTGATCCCACAAATGAGAAGGGCCTCCTGGCGCTGCCAGAAGGCCCTTTTCAGTGAGTACCGCCGGGTAAAGCCCGTCGGCGCTCAGTCAACTCTCAGGGAAAAACCCTGGGTTCGAACTTGCGCGGTGAGTACCGCCGGGCAAAGCCCACCGGCCCGCGCGCGATTTTCGGGCGATTGCCCGGAGACTACTTGGCCTTGGGGGCTTCGGCCTTCTCGGCCTTCTCGGTCTTCTCGGCCTTGGCCTTCTCGGCCTTCTCGGCCTTTTCGGCCTTGGCCTTCTCGGCCTTCTCGGCTTTTTCAGCTTCGGCCTTCTCGGCCTTGGCGTCCTTGCCCTTCTCCTCGGCGGCCGCGGCCTTCTCGGCCTTCGCCTCTTTGGCGGCTATTGGCGCGGCCGCTGGCTTGGCCGCAGCCGGCGCGGCGGGCGCGGCGGCTGGCTTGGCAGCCGCCGCTGGTGCAGGAGCGGGTGCCGCGGCGGGCTTCCCTTGCGCGAAAGCAAGGCCCGACAGAGGCAATACAGCGGAAACCGAAAGAACCATGAGTAGACGCTTCATCGATTGTCCTCCCCGAGTGTGACTGTGACGTTGGACTGCGAGCGGCATCATACAGGTAGGCAGAAGTATTTCCAGACTTACGATTCTGGATATCGATCTTTTTTTGGATCGGTGTGTCATGCAGGGTTGGCGCTTGTCATTGAGCGCGGGGCATGGTTCTGCGAGCATGGGCGGCGAAAGGACGGCCGCGCATGCGCAAGGTGAAGATCGTTTGTACTCTGGGCCCGGCGACCGCGGGCGTTCCTCGGCTGGTCGAGTTGATCGAGGCCGGCATGGACGTCGCGCGCCTCAATTTCTCGCATGGCGAGTACGTGGCCCACCGGGCAATGCACGACGACGTCCGCGCCGCGGCCAAGCAGGTGGGGCGGCCCATCACCATCTTCGCGGACCTGTGCGGTCCGAAGATTCGCGTGGGCAAGATGCAGGGCGGGCAAGTGCCACTGGAAAAGGGAAAGTCGATCATCCTGTCCACCGGCGATTTCCTGGGGACCGCCGCGCGGGTCTCGCACACCTACTTGCCGCTCGCGCGCGACGTGAAGGCCGGCGACCCCATCCTGCTCGACGATGGCTTGCTGCAACTGCGGGTCGAGTCGGTCCAGGGCGACGACGTGGTCTGCCGGATCGTCGATGGCGGCATGCTCAAGGACAAGAAGGGCATGAACCTGCCTGGTTCCGCTCTCTCCGTGCCCGCGCTCACCGAGAAGGACAAGAAGGACATCGTCTTCGGCCGCGAGCTGGACGTCGACTGGTTCGCGCTTTCCTTCGTGAAAAACGCCAGCGACATCGAGGAGGCCAAGGCCCTGTCGGGTGGCATTCCCATCATCGCGAAAATCGAGAAACCCGAGGCGGTGCAGAACCTCGAGGCGATCCTGGAGGCCGCGGATGCGGTCATGGTGGCGCGCGGGGATCTGGGGGTCGAGGCCGGCCAAGAGAAGGTGCCGCTCATCCAGAAGCGCATCCTGCGCGAGATCAAGCTGCGCGCCAAACCCGGCATCACCGCCACGCAGATGCTGGATTCGATGGTCAAGAACCCTCGCCCGACGCGGGCCGAGGTGTCGGACGTGGCCAATGCCGTGCTCGACGGCACCGACGCCGTCATGCTCTCGGCCGAGACCTCGGTGGGCGATTATCCGGTCGAGGCCGTCAAGTTCCTGGGCACCATCATCGACGAGATCGAGCGCAACGAGAACTACCTGACCGCTGGGCAGGAACGCCCCGACGTGAGCGAACGGACCTTCTCGAGCTCGATCGCCGACGCGGCCGCGGAAATCGCCGAGGACCTCCACCTCGCGGCCATCGCCGTCTACACCGAGAGCGGCCACTCGGCGAATCTGCTCTCCGCCCAGCGTCCACTCGCCAACATCGTGGCCTTCTCGCGCCACGAGAAGGTGCTCGGCCGCCTCGGCTTGCTGTGGGGCGTACGGCCGCTGCACGGCGAATGGGTGCAGGGGGTCGCGGGCGTGGTCGAGCAGACCGAGCGCCAGCTCCTCAAGAACCAGCTTGCGTTCCCTGGCGACAACATCGTGATCACCTTTGGCATGGTGATGGGCAACGAGCCCTTCCAGACCAACGTGCTCAAGCTCTACAAGCTCAAGGGGTAGTAGGATCTTGGGCGATTCCCCGCTAGGCGCCGGGCGTCGCGCGCTTCGGTTCGGCCTCCTCGGGCTGCTTGCCGTCCTCGCGCTCGCTTACCTGCGTGTGCTGTTCGGGGGCGAAACCTTCGCCGTGCGCGACCATTTGACCTGGACGCTGCCCTCACGCGCCTTTCTCGCCGAAAGCCTGCGCCAGGGGCACCTGCCGGAGTGGTGGGACCACCTGCGTCTCGGCGATCGTTTCGCCGCGGATCCGAACAACGGCGTAACCTATCCTCCCGCCTGGGCGGTCGCGCTGGTGGATCCGCTGCTCGGGGCCGACCTCTTGCTCCTCCTGCACCTTTTTCTCGCCGGGGTGGGCGGGCTGCTCTTCGCGCGGCGGCTGGGCGCCAGTCCCCTGGGGGCGTTCTTCGGCGGGGCGGCGCTCATGACCTCCGGCTACATGACGTCGATGCCGGTCAACGGGTCCATCCTCATGGCCCTGGGCTGGATGCCGCTTCTGGCCTGGGCCGCACTCGGACTGGCGCAGGCGGAAGAGCGCCACGCGTATGTTCGGCAAGGCCTGATCTTCTCCGCCGTGTTCGCGGGCTCGGTGGCCTCGGGCAATCCCGCGGGCGTCAACAACGCGCTGCTGGCCGGCGCCATCGTGCTCCTCGGCGCGCGGCGCCGGCTCCCGGCCCTGGCCGCGCTCGCCGCCGCAGGGTTGCTGGGCGCGCTCATGGGGGCGGCCTCGGTGCTGCCGCCCTTGCTGACCCTGCCAGACAGCGCCCGCGCGGGCGGTTTCTCGCTGGCCGCGAGCGGGGCGTGGTCGATGCATCCCCTGCGCCTCATCGAGCTGTTCTGGCCGGATTTCCTCGGCCACGGCCTACGCCCCGAGTGCAACCTCGCCAACCTCTGGGTCGACAGCGGCGGCCTGGAAGGAAGCTGGGCGGCGAGCGTCTACGTCGGACTTCCGGTTCTCGTTTGCGCGGCCGTGGCGGCTGGGAGCGGGGGCGGAATCTTGCGGCGTCTTGGCCTCCTCTCGCTCTTCTTCTTGCTTCTTGCCCTGGGCACGCACACGCCGGTCTACGGCGCGTACCGCGCGCTCTTTCGCTTCGAACAAGTTCTGCGCTATCCCGAGAAGCATCTTGCGACCGCGCTGGTGCTGTGGTCGGCGCTCGCGGCGGTTGGATTCGACCGCCTGCTCGATCCTGCGGTCAGGTGGCGGCGCCTATCCCTCGCCAGCGCGGGTCTCGCCATGCTCCTCGCCGCCCTCGCGTGCGTGGGGTATGCGGTGCGCGGGCCGCTGGGCGAGGCCCTCTTCCGCGCCGCCCTCGCGCAGGACCGCGGCCTCGACGCGCAGGCGGCGCTGGCCTACGTGCTCGAGGGCGGGCTCGTCGCCGCGGCCGTGGCTCTGCTCGTCGCCCTCACCCCGTGGTTGGCTCAGCATCCCCGCCTGGGCCGTTTCGCGCGGCCGGGGTTCGCGGGCCTGGCGCTCGCGCAGTTGGTGGCCCACGATTGGTCGACCCAGGTGCTGCTCGCGCGCGAGTTGGTGCGCAAGACGCCCGCGCTCCTCGCGCGGCTGCCGGCCCCGACTCGGCAGGAAATCCCTCGCCTGTTGCGCCGGGCGGAGGGGTCGACCCCTATCACCGTCCCCGGAGAGGTGCGCGCGCTCTATCTCCACCAGCTCGCCAAGGACAACGGGGCCACGCGCTTCGGCTTTGGGCAGGTTCCCGGCTACGCCATCGCGGGGACAAAACGCTTCGACACCCTGGCCGCAGCCAGCGGCCGGGCCAACCTCGAACGCGTCATGGATCTCCTCGACATCCGCTACCTTCTCATCGAGGGCGCGCAGGCGGCCGGAATGGGCATGCCCCTGCGCAGCCTTGGACCGCTCACGGGGCACGTGGTGGTGGAAAACGAGGTGCGCCGGCCGCGCGCCTTCGTGGCCTACCGCTACCAACACGGCCTCTCCGACGAGCAGGTGCTGGCACGGCTCTTTCCGTCCGGTCCTTCAGCGGTGGACCTAGGCGCCATTGCCCTGTCCGGACCGGGGGAACGTCACACCAGCGCGACGGAAGCGCCCACCCCGTGCGACATCGAAAGGCCTGTTCCCGAACACGTGATCCTGCATTGCCAGGCCGCGCGGCCCGGGTACGCGGTGCTCCTCGACGAATGGACCCGCGGTTGGAGCGCGACCGTCGACGGCGCCGCCGCCCCTCTTGAGCGCGCCGACGTCGTGCTGCGCGCAGTGGCGATTCCGGCGGGCGCCCATCGGGTGGAGATGTTCTATCGCACGCCGGGCCTCCGTCTGGGTGCCGCGCTCGCGCTGGGCGGCTGGCTGATTTTCCTCGGGCTTTGGGCCGCGCTGGCCGGGTTCAAGCTTTTCGCGTTAGGCTGGCGGCCAGGATCTCGACCGCCGATGCATGCCCCGCCGTCGTGAGCGCGAACGTCACGTGCGCCTCGCCCGTGCGCTTGTCGAGAGTGCCCCGGTGGCGCTCGACCAGCCCCGAGCTTTCCAGCTCGCTCACCGTGGCGGTGAACGCCGGTTGGTCGAGGTCGATGTGGCCCTCGGTCCAGTCCTTGATCTTGCGCATGATCTCCGGGCCGTCGCTTTCGCCGGCGATAAGCACGCGCAGCAAGGCGGCTTGCGGAGTGACGGATTCGGCCTGGCTCATGGTGGACGCGGTCCCGGACTACCGTTTCTTGTCGCCCTCGTCGTCGTTGTTGGTTGATTGGCGGCGGAGTACTTCGAAGGTGAGCGAGCTTTCGATCGACGAGTGCACCGGCACGGTGACGTCGTCCGCGAGGATCTCCCGCGGCGCGCCCGGCGCCGCCGCGGCCTGAGGTTCGTTCTCCGGGCCCATGGCCTCGTCGTTGGCGATTTCGCGCGTCCTTTCCGGTCGCTGCGATTGCACGACGAGGGGAACGCCATCAGCGGCCACGGGCACGCGTAGTGTCTTCTTCGTCGTCATGGCCATGCCTGGAATTGCCTCGCTCGAACCTCTGACACCTCTAGTGTACTACGTCTTTCCAGCCGGCGTCGCCAATCCGAACGGGAGGATCCGAATTCCAGCGCAATCGGCGCGTGCAAGCCGCGCGCGGAGCGGGTATGAAAGCCGCCATGAGCGACAACGACCAGGCGAGCGGTAAACCGGAGGACTTCGCCTCCATGCTGGCGGAGTTCGAAGGCCGCCGGAGCCGCGGAGCGCGTGCCGAGGCGCAGGTGGGGGACACGGTGCGCGGGCGGGTGGCCATGATCGGGCAGGAATCGGCGGTGGTGGAGATCGCCGGCGGCGCCATCGAAGGCATGATCGAGCTCGACCAGTTGCGTGACGGCGACGGGAACCTGAGCGTGAAGGTGGGCGACGAAATCGACGCGCGCGTGGTCGAGACCATGGGCAAGCAAGGCTGCGTGGTCCTGCGGCGCGCGATGGCACGGGGGCCGGAGGCCAAGGCGGAGCTAGCCCAGGCGGCGCAACTCGGCCTGGCCGTGGAAGGCACCGTGACGGCCGTCAACAAGGGCGGGGTCGAAGTCACGATCGCCGGGGTGCGCGGCTTCTGTCCCATCTCGCAGCTCGAGGCGCGGCACGTGGCCGATGCCGGCGAGTACGTGGGCCGCAAGTTCCAGTTCCGCGTCACGCGCTACGACGTCGACCGCCGCGGCGTGAATTTGGTGGTTTCGCGGCGGGCGCTGCTCGAGGAAGAGGCGCGCGGGCGCGCCGAGAAGGTGCGCGCCAAGCTGGTGCCGGGCGCGGTCCTGCCCGGCGTGGTGGTGAGCATCAAGGATTTCGGCGCGTTCGTCGACCTCGGCGGGATCGAGGGGATGTTGCATGCTTCCGAGCTCGGCTTCTCTCGCGGGTTGCGGCCGAGCGAAATTCTCGCGGTCGGGCAGCGGCTCGATGTGCAGGTGCTCAAGATCGAGAAGACCGACGACGCCAAGCGGCCCGAGCGGATTTCGCTCTCGCTCAAGTCGCTGGAACGCGATCCCTGGGAAGACGTGCGCGCGCGCTTTCCCTCGGGAACGCAGGTCACGGGCAAGGTGGTCCGGGTCGAGTCCTTCGGTGCCTTCGTCGAGTTGGCGCCTGGCGTGGAGGGTTTGGTCCACACCTCGGAGCTGGCCGCGGGCAAGCAGGTGCGCCACGCGCGTGAGATGTGCAAGCCCGGGGACAGCCTGGTGGTGACCGTCCTGGCCTTGGATCACGAGCGGCGCCGCATCTCGCTCGGCGCTGGCGAGCGCGGCGATGTCGTTTCGCAGGAGGATCTGGACGCGGCCCGCGCAGCCGCCGGCCCGGCCCACTTCGGCACCCTCGGTGACCTCCTGCGCGCCAAGAAGCCGTGAGCCGCTCAAGCCCAACCTGGGCAATCGCGGCCGGTCATGTAGAATGATGTCGTTGCGTCGGACGCGGTGTGCGCGGCGCGGCGGTGTGACTTCATGCTCTCAGTCCAAGAACAGCGGCTTGCGGGGCTCTCGGTGGAGGGGCACCTCACCCTGTCGGCCACCATCAACTGGCACCTCTCGGCGCGCAAGATCGACCTGCGCACACTTTTGCGCGTGATTCTGGGGCCGGCCAAGGTCGCGGATCAGGCGCCGCTGCTCGAAGCTCTCAACTACCTGCAACAGGCCTACGGCGACCGGCGGCGCAAGAACGGGCCCGCCGCCGTGCTCCACTGTCTGCGCGTCGCCGCCATGCTCGCACGCGTGATGCCGGCGCCGACGACCCTCGATTTGCTCGGGGCCTTCTTGCACGACAAGGAGGAGGATCTGACCCGCGAGGAACTGGGGGACGCCGAGTGGGATCGCCTGCAGGCGGAGTTCGCGCACGTGCTCGAAAAGATCGACTCCAACCATCGCTGGTTCCTGGGCGAGCGTATCGCCTTGCTCCGGCGGCAGTCGACGCAGAACTACTATGACTATCTCGGCGTCGTGCTGTCCAAGGTGCGTACCATGCCGGATCTCCTGCGCTGCAAGTTGGCCGACCGGCTGGACAACACCATGGACATCGCCGTGCAGCGGACCCCGACCGAGCACGACGACTTTTTCGAGCTGGCGTTCGGCATGCTCTTCCTGCCCGGCTACCGGCCGGCGCCCAACGTTGACGCGGTGGTGCCCGACGTCGAGGCCTGCGTGCTCCTGGTCTCCCAGCTCTTCAAGAACGTCGTGCTCATGAGCATGCTGCGCGAGCAGCGCCTCGACCGGCTGGACGAAACCACGACCCGCCTTTTTCGCGCCCTCGCCGCCAGCAGCAGCGAACAGGCGCAATGGGCGGTGGCGGCCCTGCTCTCGTCGCCAGCGTTGGGCGGGCAGGAGCGGCGCGCTCTCTTGCGCGAGATGATGGACTACTGCGCCGCCGGGGGCATGGCGGCCATTCACAGCAAGGAGAAGGGAGGTCTGCTCGACGGAAGTTTTCTCGAGCACTTTGCCGACCCCGACGACAAGATTCGCAAGAAACAGATCGAGTCCGTGTATGAAGACCAGCCGCTCTTCATCCGGTTGCTCGTGCTCTACATCGGCATGTTCACCAGCTTTCTCGCCGATTCGCAGTACTACCTGCACGGCATCGATCGCACCGGCCTGCACCCGGTTGGCTAGCCCCGAGCAGGCCTTGCCTGGTTCCGCTGATTGCGGGAAGGTACTTGTTTCTCGTCACGGGTTCCTTGTAAGCTTGAACGCAGAGAGTGGTCGTTCAACGAGTGACGTGGCGCAGTGTCCGGGATGGCGAAATCGATAGTTTTTGGCGGCCGCCGTGATTGTCGAGGATGCTAGGCGGGCGGTTCGTCCATGGTTCTCCCTCTCCGCCATGACTAGATCGCGTTTGCGTCTGATCCTGTGGGCCAGCATGCTGGCGGTGGGTTTTCTGTCCGGCCGGCCCGCCCGGGCGGCGGAGCTCCCGCCGGGCAAGCAAGCGATCTTTCTCGCGCGAGTCATCGCGTACGATGGGAACCTCAAGGAACGCGCCGGAGCGGCCGTCAACATCGCGATCCTCGCCAAGAAGGGCGATAAGGAATCCGAGAAGATGGCCGACCTGCTCGTGAAGGCGTTCACGCCCCTCGAGACGGCGACGCTGCTGGGGCTTCCCGTGCAGATCAGCCGCCTCTCCTTCGTCGGACGCGATGGCCTCGACAAGGCGGTGCGGGAGGGCGGGATCGACACCCTCTACGTGTGCAGCGGGCTCGATGCCAACCTGGCCGACATCAAGGCGGTGGCGCGCGCGCGCAAGGCGCTGACCATGGCGAGCCAGGAGGCCCATCTCAAGCTCGGGCTGTCGCTGGGCGTGTTCGATCTCGACGGCCGGAACACCATCATCGTCAACCTGGAAGCGAACCGCGAGGAGGGGGTCGCCTTCGGGCCCGAGCTGCTCCGCCTGGCGACCGTGGTCAGGTGACGTAGAAACCACAGTGCTTTACCGATCACGGCCACTACATCAACATGACCGGAACCGGCTACAAGAACGGCGTGGCTTGCGGCTTCTACACGACGTCGGGCGGCGCGGTCTGGGCCGCGCAGAACTTCAAGTAACGGCGTCAGCGCGCGGTAGGGGGCTCGACCTCGGCCTTGGTGATCGGGCGCCAGCTTCCCGCGGCGAGATCCGTGGGCAACGTGAGCGCGCCGAAGGACACCCGGCACAAGGCGAGCACGTGGCTACCGAGGGCGGCGAAGATGCGGCGAACCTCGTGGTAGGCGCCACCGGCGATGGTGATGGCGGCGAAAACGGCCGCGCCCTCGGGACGTGGCAAGGCGGGATGGGCTTCGTGCGGCGCCAGCGGACGCAGGTCGACCACGCGCGGCCGGTGGCCGTCGCGGAGAACGAGGTCCGCCGGCAGTGGCTGGTACGGCCGCGCCAGAACCGCGTGGTAGCCGCGCGGCAGCGCCCCGCGCGGGTGGGTGAGCCGGTGCAGCCAGGCGCCGTCGGTGGTCCACAGCAGAAGTCCGGTGGTGTCGAGGTCGAGGCGGCCGATGGGCCGCAATTCGGCGGCGAGCGGCGCGCCTGCCACGTAGCTGGCCGCGGCCAGGTGCCGGCTGTCGGACAGCGCGGTCACGCAGCCAGCCGGCTTGTGCAGCAGCAAGTGGAAGGAGCCGTGGATATTGATCCTCCTGCCCGCGATGGTCAGGCAGAGCGGCAGCGCCCCGGGGAGAACCTCATGCGGCAGCCCGCTCGCATCGCGGGCGAGCAGGCCACGCGCCTCGCCGCGCGAGCAGCCGAGATTGCGGGCCAGGAGCGTTTCCAGTTTGGGCATGGGAATGGAGTTGTCCCCACGGCAATACTATGGTCTTCCTTGGGCCAAGTCGTGTCTTCCCTGCACGTCATCCTGGTCGAGCCCGAGATCCACTGGAACACGGGCAACATTGGCCGCACCACCCTGGCCACGGGCGCCGACCTGCACCTCGTCGAGCCGCTCGGTTTCTCGCTCGACGATCGGTATCTCCACCGCGCCGGGCTCGACTACTGGCCGCGCGTGCGCCTGCGGATCTGGCCGAGCTGGACTGCCATCGAAGAGAAGTTGCCCGAGCTGGGCGAGCCGTTCTTCTTCTCGTCGCACGGCTCGCGCTCGTTCTGGGACGTAGCGTATCCCGAACGCGTGGCGCTCGTCTTCGGGCGGGAAAGCGTCGGGCTGTCCGCGGAGATTCTGGCCCGCAACGCCTCCCGGACCTTGCGCATTCCCATGGTCGAGCCGAACATGCGTTCCATCAATCTGTCGACCACCGCGGGGCTGGCCATGTTCGAGGTCGCGCGCCAGCGTAGCCGCCGCCAGCCCATGACGCAAAAGGATAGGAGGGGAGCGCAAGAAATGCCGAGGTCGGTCGATGTAATGTGGGGTGAGGCCTTCTGAGCCATGAGCGCAAATTTTGCGCGCCTTGGGCGCTACCAGCCTGAGGTGTTGCTGGGGCGAGGAAACGTGACCGACACCTATCGGGCACGGCTGGTGGAGGTCTTGCCCGGCGAGAAGGACCCAGGCATTCTGCGCTCAAGGTGCTGCGCCAGGGCGAACATCGGGCGGAGGTCGAGTTGCGCTTCATCGCCGCCGCGCGGATGTTGCAGCGCCGGCCGATGCCTGGCATGGCCGGCGTTTTCGAGATCGGGGACCGGCCGGAGGCGACCTATGCCGCCTTCAAGTTCGAGCAAGGCGTGAACCTGCGCCAGCTTCGCATGCAGGCGGTGCCGGAAGGCAGCCACATGGACGCGCGGCTAGTCGGCACCATCGGGCGAAAACTCGCCGAGCGCCTGGTGCCCCTGCATGGGCAACCCGATGGTTTGCGCGTGCACGGCGGCCTGTCGCCCGGCAACGTCCTGGTGCGGCCGAGCGGCGACCTTCTCCTGCTCGATTGCGGGTTCGCGGATGCGTTGCATTCGAAGGCGGGCTGGCCGAGCGAGAGCTGGCGTTTCGCGGCCCCCGAGCAGTTGCGCGGCGAGGCCGCGGGCTCCGCCTCCGACCTCTTCACGCTCGGGGTACTGATGTACTTCCTGTACTTCGGGCGGTTGCCCTTCGTGGGCGAGATGCCCAAGGAACTGGAGGCGCGCATCGCCGGCGGCAACCCCGAGCTCGCGGGCCTCCACCCCGCCCTGGCCACCGGCCTGGCTCGCCTGCTCGCGTACGCGCCCGAGGCTCGGCCGAGATCCGCGCTCGAGGTCGTGCGTCAGATCTCGGTGGCGTTGCTCACCGCCAGCGCACAGGTTGGCGCGTTCGCGCCGGTGGCGGCGCGGCCGACGCCGGCGGGGCCGCCTGCGCCGGCGAGCGCCCAACTCGCCCCTGCCCGTCCGAAGGAGGTTGGCGGACAGCCTGAAGAAGAAGAAAGTCCGCCGGCGCCTGCATCGGAGGATGGCGACGGCGAATCCGAGATCCAGCCTTTTGTCCTGGTCCCCCAAGGCGAGGTGGCGGCCGTGGCCGATCATGCGTCGGAGCACATCGCCGCGGACGACCCCGACGTGGGCGCGGTCTACGATGACGAGGACGAGGAAGATGAAATCGAGGTCACCGCCGACGGGAAGGTGAAGCGCCGGCGGCGGCGCGGTGTCCGCATGCTCGCCTGGACGAAGAGCGCCTTCGCGCGCAAGCTGTTCCGCTACGCCTGGGTGCCCATCGCGGTGGTGGTTGTCGGCGGCGGGGTAGAGGGCTTCTTCTTCCTCCAGAGCTGGCGCGCGGCGCGCGAGCAGAGCATGTTGCGGGACGCCGCCCACGCCGCGGAGCGGGCCAGACTCGATGCCACGAGACCCAAGCTCGTCCAGGCCCCGATGCTCCCCAAGGGCCACCTCGTGCTCAAGGTCAATCCCGCGGGGGCGGTGGCGTGGATCGATGGCCAGGAGGTGGGAACCTCGCCGTCGACGATCGTGACCGAGCCCCGCGCACACCGCCTGGTGATCACGTCCCCTGGCTATCGCATGTTGCGCGACGTGGTCGACACCACGAATGGCGCGGTTTTCGAGCGTGAGATGGTGCCCGCGGTCTTCCCACTCACGGGGAGCGTAGGAATCAACGTCGCCTGCACCACCGAGGGCAAGTACCCGGTGGTCGTCGACGGGAAGGAAATCGGTGCGCTCTGTCCGATCGCGGGCGTGCGTCTCGACCCCGGCCGGCACATGGTGGGTGTCTTCGTCATTCCCGAGAACCGCATCTGGACCCAGGACCGCGAGGTTCTCGCCGACCGTCCGCACCGCGTGCAGTTCAGTTACTGATTCCGGACTTTCACCACAGAGGGCGCAGAGAGCACAAAGGCCGGACGAGGAAGGGATGGTTCGGATCCGGATCCGGAGAAACCCAATTCTTCTTCGGGCTCTGCGCTCTCTGTGCCTCTGTGGTGAGATCTCTTCCTACGGCCTCGCCTTGGTAGCGGCGTCGCGGGCGCGCTCCTTGCCCTTGAGCGCGACGGGGTTGTCGGGGGCGATGGCCAGCGCGCGATCGAAGGCGCGCTCGGCCTCGGGGAAGCGCTCGGAGGCGAGCTCCACCTTGCCCATGATGATGTGCGCCCGCACCTTGAGAGGGGGCGGCGAGCCACTTGCGGCGGAAACCGCCTGGGTGGCCGCGATGCGCGCGGTCGCCATGTGGCCGCCGCTGAACGCGGCCTCGGCCTTGGCGATGGCTGCGGCGACAGACTCGTCGCTGGCGGGGCCTGCCTCCGCCTCCGCTATGGCTGGGCGCACGCGCCCCGAGCCGCGCGGCTCGGGTTCGGCCGCCGCCGCCTCGGCTCGCGCTCCGGCCGGCTCCGACGGGCTCTTGCCCGGCGGCCGCGCCGAGGTCGAGGGGGCCGTCGCCTCCGCGCCGTGCCGTCGCGTCTTGCCTTGACCGACCGGCGCGGTCTCGCCGGCCAGACGTTGTGCACCACCGGCCATTTCTTCGGCGGGCGGCGTCGTGGATGCGGACTTGCCGGAGAGGTTCTCTGTGCCCGCGGCGGCCGGGCCCAGCGGTTGGGGCTTGGGTTCGGCGGGCGCCGTGGATGGCGGCTCGGCGATGGAGGGCTGCGGCGACTTCATTGGCGCGGGCGAAGGTGCGGGGGGCTCGGCGGCCCGGCGCGGCTCTTCCTGCGGGGAAGACGGCGAGCGCACCAGGTAGATTCCGGCCACGGCAATCGCGGCCGCGGTGAGCGTGCCGAGCGCGATGCCTAGGCGGGCCCGCCAGCGTCGCCTGCGCTCGCCGAGGATCTCCGTCTGCGAGGGCGACTTCATGCCCAGGATGCTGTCGCTCATGGCGCGCGTCGATTCGAGGTGAGAGATGAGCTGTTGCTTGAGGAGTTTCGCCGAGGCCGGCCGCTGGCTCGGTTCGCGCGCCAGGCTGTTCAGGATCAATTCCTCGAGGTCGGCGGGCAGATCGGAGCGGTAGTCGTGCAGCGGGTAGGGGTCGCGGGTCAGCTTGTGCTGCCACAGCTCCTCGATGGTCGCGCCCTCGACGGGCAGGCGGCCGCCCGCGAGCATGGTGTAGAGGATGGCGCCCAGCGAGTAGAGATCGGAACGGAAGTCCACCTTGCCGCCACCGCGGATCTGTTCCGGGGCCATGTACTTCGGCGTGCCCACGCTAGCGTCGGTCAGGGTGAGGTTGGCGCCGTCGCCGGTGTCGTGCAGGAACTTGGCCACGCCGAAGTCGAGGACCTTGACCACCTCCTCCTGGTCCTGCGAGCGCACGAGCATGACGTTCGAGGGCTTGAGGTCGCGGTGAATGATGCCCGCGCGGTGGGCGGCCTCCAGCGCGCGGCAGATCTGCACGGCGATGGCGAGGGCGCGTTCGATGGTGAGCTGGCCGTCGCGTTTGATGACCGCGTCGAGGCTGACGCCGTCGATGAACTCCATCACGAAGAAGAACTCACCGCCCGGCGTGGTGCCGCAGTCGGTGACGTCGGCCACGTTGGGATGGCCGATTTGCGCCGGGGCCAGCGCCTCGCGCTGGAAACGCTTCGCCACCTCCGTCTTCCGCCGCTCGACCCGGTGGGCGATCTTGATGGCCACGCGCTTGCCGATGCCGGTGTGGTGGCCCTCGTAGACGCGGCCCATGGCGCCTTCACCGACCAGGCGGCGAATGTAGTAGCGGTCGCTCAAGGTCTTGCCGAGCAGGCCGTCGGGATCAGGGTCCGGCGTGGTTTCGCCGTCGCCGATGGCTTCGCCGACGATGGGTGGGTCGAGCGTCCCCGCTGGCAGGGGGTCGTCCATGCGGCTGGCGCGCTCGACCAACTCGCGCTGCTCGGCGGTTTCGTCGCGGATCTCGGCCTCGAAGAGCCGGCCGATGAACTTGGCGGCCTGCAGTTTGCCGCCGGGGTCCTTGGGCATTGCGGCGAGCAGCGCCGTGCACATCTCCTCGCCGGTCTGGAAGCGTTCCGCGGGCTCGATGGCCAGGGCCCGCGCCACCACGCGATCGAGCTCGGGCGTTACCTCGCGCGTGTACTTCGAGGGTGGCGGCACCGTCGCGCTCGGCAGGCGCGGATCGGTGGGCGGGAACATCTGCCGGCCGGTGAGCAACTCCCACAGGATCACGCCGGCGGAGAAGAGATCGCTGCGGTGATCCACCGGCTTGCCGATGTACTGCTCGGGCGACATGTAGCTGGTCTTGCCCCACTGCACGCCGGCCGCGGTCTGCACCACCTTGGCGTTCCATTTGGCCAGCCCGAAGTCGATGAGCTTGACGCCGCCGGTGTAGGTCAGCATCACGTTCGAGGGCGAGATGTCGCGGTGGACGAGGCCCAAACCCTCGACGTTGGCCGCGTACCAGAGGGCCGAAACCAGCTCGGAGATGTAGTAGAGCGTAAGGCCGATGGGGAAGCCGTCGCGCCGGGCGGCGCAGCGGTTCCAGGTCTCGGTGACGGACTTGCCCTGGACGTATTCCATGGCCAGATAGCCGCGGCGATCGTTGATGCCAAAGTCGAAGACGTAGACCAGGTTCTCGTGGGAGAGCTTGGTCACCACCTTGGCCTCGTCGAGAAAACGCTGTGTCAGCTCTTCCGCGTCGCGGCCGGCGCGGACTTCCTTGAGGATTTTGAGCGCACAGACCCGTTCGACGCCGGCCTGTCCGGTCAGCGCCATGAAGACGTGTCCCATGCCCCCCTTGCCGAGCTCTTTGAGCAGCGTGAAACGAGGTCCGAACCGGCGAGGATAGCTGGATTTGGAAGGTGGAGGATCCTGGATACGCAAGCTTGCCGGGGGGGATACTACAACGAAGCCGAGCAACCGGCGCGGAACCGGCGGGGAAAACGCCGCGCCAGCAGGTGCTAGAATAGAACGCATGCGTAACTTCGCTTTGAATTTCGCCGTAGTTGGTCTGGCCGGCATTTCTTTCGCTTGCGGTGGCGCCAAGCAAGCCGTCGATGGTGGCAGCGGGGGTGGTGGTGCGGGCGGCGTGGACACCGGCGGTGCCGGTGGCGGCGGGGCGGGTGGCGCGGGCGGCAGCGGTGGGCGGAGCGATGCCGCGATTCTCGGCGGCACCGGCGGCTCCGCGGATTTCGCGAACCGGTACGTCAGCGCCTTCTGCCAGTTCTTCGTGAGGTGCGGCGTCAGCCCCAGCACGGCCCTGTGCAAGGCCGACTACTTCGACTCGGGCGCGATGGATCTGACCGCTCTCGTCCAGGACATCGACAGCGGCAAGATCATCTACGACGCGAGCAAGGCCCCCGTTTGCTTCGATGGGATCGCCGCCACCGCTTGCACGCAGGGCGCGACTTCGCAGGGGAGCCAGGCCGACGCCAATTGCGTGGGCGTGATCAAGGGGACCGTAGCCACTGGCGGGAACTGCGTCACGGACGCGGAGTGCGTGGGCGGTTCCTGTCATCAGCCTTCTTGCAGTACGAGCTGTTGTCTCGGCACCTGCGGGCAACCCCTGGCCGCCGGCGCGGCCTGCACCAGTTCGACCGACTGCGCGGCCGGCGACTACTGCGGCACCGACTACGCGACCTCCTCCCAGAGCACCTGCCAGCCGCAGGGGGCGCAGGGGCAGCCCTGCACGTACAACAACCAATGCCAGTCCGGCTTGGCCTGCGACAGCTCGGGCTCGGGAACCTGCGTGCCCTACGTCAAGGATGGACAGGCGTGCAACCCCAATGGCGCCGATTGCGAAAACGTCAACAGCTTCTGTGACGCCACGAGCGGCACCTGCCGCCCCCGCCTGGCGGTTGGCGCCGCGTGCAGCGTCCCGGACGGTGGGATCTCGAGAATCAGCTCGGGTTGTGTCTTCTACGCCGATTGTCGCGATGGAACCTGCGTGACCCTGCCAGGCATGGGGGAAGCGTGCACGGTGCCCGACGGTGGCTATGCCTCAATGGCCTGCTTTGTGGGCACCTGCACCAGTGGGACCTGCCAGGGGACGGTGAATCCTCCGTGCACGGTCGCGAGCGCGACTTCCCCCGACGCTGGCGCGCGTGACTGACCGATGGATTTCGTCCGGCAGAACCGCCCGGTGACGCTCGCCCTGATCGGGGGCAAGGGCCACTACGAGGCCGTGGTGAAGGCCGCGATGAATGCCGAGCGCAGTCTGTGGATTGCCACCGCGAATCTGAAAGAGTTGATGGTCGAGGACGAGCGCGCGCGGCCCGGACGTCGGCGCACCGCCGCTGGCCGGAGTGAGTTTCGTTCGGTCCTGGAGACGTTCGCGGAGCGGGTCGGGCGTGGTGTCGAGATCCGCATCCTGCACGCCTCGCCGCCGTCGCGGCCGTTTCGCGCGGAGTTGCGCCGCCTGCCTGCCCTGCGCCGGCCGCCGCGTGGCGCTTTCGAGATGCGGCTCTGCCCGCGCGTCCACTTCAAGGCCGTGATCGTCGACGGCGGCATGCTCTACCTGGGCAGCGCCAACTGGACCGGCGCGGGCTTGGGCGCCAAGGGCGAGGGCCGGCGCAATTTCGAGCTCGGCTTGACCAGCCGCGACGACCTGCTGCTCGACGAGGTGCAGGCGTATTTTGACCGCATCTGGCGCGGGGCGGAGTGCTCCGCGTGCAAGCTGCGCGATTTCTGTCCGAAACCACTCGACGAGTAGCCGCGGGGAGTCGCGCGCCGCTGTCGCGGGTGGTCTACAATCGGTAGCCGTGCTTCCGTCGCTGCAAATCGGCGGGTACGTAGTCGAGGGCCTGCTCGGTCCGGGCGGCGTCACCGAGACGTACCTGGCCCGCCTGCCCGAAGATGCCGCCAAGGCCTCGGGCCAGCTCTTTGCCTTGAAGCGGCTGCGGCAAGATCGCATCCCCGAGGCGGCGTTCGCCGAGGTCGCGCAAAGGTTCGTCGCCGCCGGCCGGCGGCTGGCCGACTTCCATCGCCCAGGGTTCGGGAAAGTCCTCGACGTTTCCGCCGATCCCTCGGCCACCTTCATCGTGACCGAGTACGTGGCCGGCCACGATCTGGCGAGGCTTCTCGACATGTCCCGGGCCGAGGGGCGGACCGGCGCGGACCCGGGGCTCGCCGGCCTGATCGGGGCGGAGATCGCGCGCCTCTTGCAGATGGGGCATGCGGCCAAGCCCAGCCTGACCCACCTTGGCCTCGCCCCGCAGAACGTTATCGTCACCGACGAGGGCGAGGTCGTATTGCTCGACGCCGGCATCGCGGCCGCGAGTCGCTCGTTGACCGAACAGCCCGCGGAGCGCTGGTGGTTCGTCGCGCCCGAGCTCGTCGGCGCAGCCGTCCCGGGCGGACGGCTGGCGGTGGCCGCGGATCTCTATTCGCTGGGCGCGCTTCTCTATTTTCTCGTGGCCGGGCAGTCGCCCGGTCAGGCGACTCTTGCTGGCCCGGTGGGCGGGCCGGTGTCCCCGCCCGAGCTTCCCGCGGTTCCACCGAAGTTGAACGCGGCTCTGCGCAGCCTGCTGACGCCGCGGCCCGAGGATCGCCCCGAGTCCGCGGCCGCGCTGGTGGACCGGCTATCGGGCGGCGTCGATAGCGTGCGCAAGCGGCAGCGCCGGATCGCGGAGGGCCTGCGCAAGGCGGAGAAGGAAGCCCGGGAGGCGGCCGCGCGGGCACGGGAAACCGGGGCGTCGCCGCCCATCAAGGTGCCGCTGCCCGCGGACAGCCTGGCGGAAGATGCACTCTCGAGAGCGATTCCCGGTCTGGGCAGACGGCGCAACCGCTGGCGCGTGTGGGCCGCGGCGGCCTTTGCCGGGGTGGGCGTGGCCGCGGCCATCGTGTCGCTCGCTCTGTCGGGCGCCTCGCGCCCCGGCCGCGCGAATCCGGCGCGGGTCGAGCCACCCACCGGAGACAGGCGGCCCACCGCCGTGCAAGCCGACCGGGAGGCGAGCGTCGCCGAGAGCGATGAGGAGGCGCCGTCCCGCGAGAGAGTGTTGTCACACCTCGCCGGCCACCTCGTCGCCGAAACCGTGCCACCGGGCGCGACCGTCTGGGTCGACGGCGTCGTGAGGGGCACGACCTTTGCCGACATCGTGGTCGGGCCTGGCAGCCACCGCGTCGTCCTCACCTTGCCCAGCCACCGCATGTTCCGCGACATCGTGGACACCAGCCGCGGCGCCATCATCCGGCGCAACCTGGTTCCGGTGCCACCACCAGGGCGCGGCAGCGGCTTCGTGCGCGTCGAGTGCCAGACCGTGGGGAAGTTCCCCATCCTCATCGACGACGAGGAAACCGGCCTGCTCTGCCCGTCGCTGCGGGTCCCGACGACGGTCGGCAAGCACATGGTTGGCATCTACCTGCCCGGTGCGCGGCGTGTGGTTTCCGTGGACATCACCGTCGAAGCTGGCGCCCGACCCGCGCTGGCGAAGTTCAGCAAGTAGGCCAAAGCCCGCAGCAGAGTCGGACGAAGATCCTCCGGCGGGTTCCGCGGCTGGCAGCCACGGTCGTCGCGAGGAAAGATAGCCGTGCGGGGCGAGGCTGTCATCCGGTCTTGACGTGGCGTTGGCAAGGCTCGGATCGCCAGCGGACTCGCCGACGAGCATGACCGGTGCGGTGGCCGCAGAATAGTCGGCAGCTTCGGTGGAGACTATTCTGCAACCTGGTTTTGCGCGCGGCATCCAAGGACCGGAAGTCGAGGCAGATCCTGGGTTTCTCGAGGCCGCGAGCCTGGCCTGGGCCTTGCAAATCAACCCCAGTGTTACCCGGCGCAGGGCCGGGCCACAACAGGAGCAAGCCCCATGAAGTCGATTCTCACCGCACTCAGCCTCGCAGCTTTCTTTTTCGCCGCCGCGCCCGCGGTGCAAGCCAAACCCGCTGGCGACAACCAGGCCGCAGCCAAGGCCGCGCCCAAGGTGTTCGCCTCGCCGCAGAAAGCGGGCACCAAGGCGACATGCCCGGTCACGGGCGAAGAATTCACCATCGCCAAGGATACCGTGCACGCCGAGTACAAGGGCAAGCACGTCTACTTCTGCTGCGCTGGCTGCAAAGGGGCCTTCGACAAGGATCCCGGCAAGTACACCCAGTCACCATAGAGGAACCCCGACCATGGGCCGCTGGCTCGCGCTGCTCTTGCTGGTCTTCTCCGCACCCAGGGTTGCCGCGGGCGAGCCCTCGTCGATTCCGGCGGGCCCACCGCTGCTCGATGATCCGGCACTTCACATACTCGTCAACGAGGCCATGGAGAAGCGGCCCGAGCTTGCCCAGGTGCGGGCGCAGATCCGCGCCGAGCAGGAACGCGTACCGCAGGCGAACGTGCTGCCCGATCCGATCCTGGCTCTCGGCATCCAGAATGATGGTTTCAGCGGCATTCAGATCGGCAAGATGGAAACCAGCTACGTCTCGATCATGGCCTCGCAGACCTTCCCATGGGCAGGCAAGCGGGGGCTGCGCGGCGAGGTGGTGGGGCTGGGGAAGCGCGAGGCCGAGGCTGATTTGCAGCGCGTGCTGCTTTCGGTCGCGGCGGACGTGGACCGGGCCTACCTCGACTTGCTGCTGGTGCGCGACCAAATCCGCCTGTTCGCGAAGCTCGAGTCCTTGTGGGCGCAATCGGAAGGGATCGCTCGGGTTCGCTACGAGTCTGGGGAGACCGCACAGTCCGACCTTCTGCGCGCGCAGTTGCAGCGGAACCGCTTGCGGCAGCAGCGCTGGGCCCTCCTGGCCGAGGAGCACCGGCGCATCGCCATTCTCAATCGCCTGCGCGGGCACCCGCTGACGGATCCGATCTTGACGACGCGCACGCTGGCCGATTTGCCCGACCCCGCGCTGCCCGACCCGGACCAGGCGGTGAAAGCCGCCGAGTCGGCGAGCCCGGAACTGAAGAAGGCGATGCTTGCCGGGGAGCAGGCGGATCGGCGCGTGGCACTCGCCAGTAGAGAGCGCTGGCCGGACGTGACGGTCAATGCCGGGATTATGCCACGGGGGGGCAGTTTCCCGACCATGTGGCAGGCCGGGGTTGCCATCAACCTGCCCGTCTGGTCCGCACAGAAGCAATCGCGGGTCATGGCGGAGAATCGGGCCCGTGGCGAGTCCGCTCGTGACGGCGCCGAGGCCATCCGCCAGCTCTTGTGCCAGCGGGTCCACGAGCGGCTCGCGGTGCTCGGGGCGCTGCTCGAGGCCAATCGCCTGTACCGCTCAGGATTGCTGATCGAGTCCGACGCAACGGTATCGAGCACGCTTGCCCAGTACCGGGTCGGGCGCGTGAGCTTCGCCTCGGTGCTGGAGGCCCTGGCCGGCTACCTGTCCGACCTGAATGGCTTTCTCGATTCCGTGACGACGACCCAAAACATCGTCATCGCCGAACAGGAGATCAGTCTGGAAGCGCCGGGCAGCTCCGCCGCAAGCATGGGTGGGCCCGCCATGCCGGGCGCGGGCGCGACTTCGGCTTCCGTCTCCTCGGGTCGTACCGCGGGTTCTTCGCCAGAGGCAGATAGCGCCGGCGCTTCGATGTCACGGATGTAGAGCGGAGCCGGCCATGGGCGAGGAAAAGACACGAAGTTCCGAGGAGGTGGGAAAGGCCGAAGACCGCAAGTCCCCGCCACGTTCCGTGTGGTTGGTGCTCGCGGCTGTGATTGCGGGGGCGGTGCTTGGCGGTACAGGCGTGTGGTGGAAAATGCGCGGCCACGACCACGACCACGCGGTGGAGAGGAAGGCCACGCTGTATCGGTGCCCGATGCATCCGGCCATCACCTCGGATCACCCGGGCAACTGTCCGATCTGCGGCATGAAGCTGGTGTCGACTGGGTCGGCCGCGGTTGACAGCGGCGGCGCCGCCAAGCGCGAGGCGAGGGTGTCGGGCATGGCCGCGGTCACCATCGATCCATCGCGGCAGCAGCTCATCGGGTTGCGCACGGCCAAGGTCAGCAAGGGATCAGTCGGCGGAAGCTGGCACACCGTCGCGCGCATCGAGGTCGCGCCCACGCACGTGCGCAAGACCAACGTCAAGATCGAGGGTTTCGTCGAGCGCGTCTTCGTCGACTTCGTCGGCCAGAGCGTGCGCAAGGGACAGCCCCTGTTTTCCATCTACAGCCCTGCCTTGCTGGCCGCGCAGAACGAGTATCTGCTGGCGCTGCAAACCAGGGAGTCTCTGGCCAAGAGTGGTGCCCTGGCCGAAAACGGCGACAGTCTGGTGACGTCGGCGCGGCGGCGCCTGGAATTGTGGGACGTGCCAGCGAGCGAGATCGAACGGCTCACCACCACGCGCGAGCCAAGCAAGACCCTGACGCTGGTGTCGCCTATCGCGGGCGTGGTCACCGCCAAGAACATCGTGCAAGGGGCGCGGCTCGGCCCGGGCGAGGCGCCATACGAGATCACCGACCTCGGCGAGGTGTGGGCCATGGCCGACGCCTACGAGAGCGACATGACACGCATAGCGCCCGGCATGAAGGCGTCGCTGACCCTGGCCGCCTATCCCGATCGTACCTTCAGCGGCAAGGTCGCCTTCATCGATCCGCTGCTCGACGCCAAGACGCGCACCGTGAAGGTGCACCTGCACTTCATGAACCCTAAGCGCGAGCTCAAGCCCGAGATGTTCGGCGAGGTGACGCTGCAAGGGCTGACGCGGGACGGGCTGCGCATCCCGGCCGACGCCGTGATTCGCGCCGGCAACCAGGATGTCGTCTTTCTGGCCAGCGGGGCCGGGAAGTTCGAGCCACGCGTGGTTCAGATCGGGGAGAAGATCGGCGCTGAGGTCGAGGTAGCGAGCGGCCTCGCGCTCGGCCAGGAAGTCGTCACCCGCGCCAATTTCCTCGTGGACTCGGAATCGCAGTTGCGCGCCTCGCTGTCCTCCATCGGAGGGAAGTAGGCGTGCTCAAGCGAGTCATTCGCTTCTCCGCCGAGAACAAGTTTCTGGTCATCGCCGGTGCGCTGGTCGCCATCGCGGCGGCGTACTTTGCCATGCGGAGCATTCCGCTCGATGCTTTGCCCGATCTTTCGGACACGCAGGTCATCGTCTACTCGCGCTGGGATCGCAGCCCGGACATCATCGAGGATCAGGTTTCCTATCCCATCATCACGGCGCTGCTCGGCGCGCCGAAGGTGAAGGCCATTCGCGGCTACTCCGACTTCGGTTTCAGCTACGTCTACGTGATCTTCGAGGATGGCACCGACATCTACTGGGCTCGCACCCGCGTGCTCGAGTACCTTTCGAAGATCTCGGCCCAGCTCCCGGCGGGCGTGAAGACCGAGCTTGGTCCGGATGCCAGCAGCCTGGGCTGGGTTTTCCAGTACGCCTTGGTCGACCACAGCGGCAAGCACACCAGCGACGAGCTGCGCAGCTACCAAGACTGGTTTCTTCGCTACGCCGTGCAGAGCGTGCCGGGCGTGGCCGAGGTCGCCACCGTGGGCGGGCAAGTCCGCCAGTACCAGGTCACCGTGAATCCGAACGCGCTGGCCGCCTACAAGTTGCCACTTGATTCGGTGGTCGAGGCCGTACGCAAGGGGAACAACGACGTGGGCGGCCGCCTGGTCGAGCTGTCCGGGCGCGAATACATGGTGCGCGGCCGCGGCTATGTGAAGGGCCTTGGCGACCTCGAGAAACTGGTGCTGAAGACCGAAGACGGTACGCCGATCACGGTCAAGAACGTGGCCACCGTGGCGCTCGGACCAGAAATGCGACGGGGCATCGCCGATTACAACGGGCAGGGCGACGTGGTGGGGGGCATCGTGGTCATGCGCCAGGGAGAAAACGCCCTCAAGGTCATCGAACGCGTGAAGGCCAAGTTGGCCGAGCTCGGGCCGTCGCTGCCCGAGGGCGTGGAGGTGGTCACGACCTATGACCGATCGGACCTCATCCACCGCGCCATCGGCACCGTCACCGACAAGCTCATCGAGGAGATGATCGTTGTCTCACTCATCATCCTGCTCTTTCTCTGGCACGTGCCCTCGTCCATCGTGCCCATCCTGACCATTCCCATCAGCGTGATCCTGGCGTTCATTCCCATGTACCTGATGGGGCTGAACGCGAATCTCATGTCGCTGTCTGGGATCGCCATCTCCATCGGCGTGCTGGTCGACGGCGCCATCGTCGAGGTCGAGAACGCCTACAACAAGATTCACTTGTGGCAAGCCGGCGGCAAGCAGGGTGACTTCCACCGCATCCGCCTCGAAGCGCTCCTGGAAGTGGGGCCTTCGGTCTTCTTTTCACTGCTGGTGATCGCCGTGGCGTTCGTGCCGGTCTTCACCCTCGTCGATCAGGAAGGGCGGCTGTTCAAGCCGCTGGCGTACTCGAAGAACCTCGCCATGGCCATCGCCGCGCTGCTCGCCATCACCCTGGATCCGGCGATGCGGATGCTCTTCGCGCGCGTCGAGCCGTTCCGCTTCAGGCCGCGGCCGCTGGCTGCTCTGGCCTCGACGCTGCTGGTCGGCAAGTACTACTCGGAAGAGCGGCACCCCATCAGCCATCTGCTCCACCGCATCTACGAAGGGCCGTGCCGGTTCGTGGTTCGCCACGCTTGGGCGACCGTGGTGGCCAGCTTGCTCGTGGTCGGGCTGACCGTTCCCATCTACCTCAAGCTCGGCTCCGAATTCATGCCGCCTTTGCGCGAGGGATCGCTGCTCTACATGCCATCCGCCGTGCAGCCGGGCATGTCGGTGTCCGAGGCGCAGAAGGCGCTGCAGGTGCAGGACAAGATCTTGATGACCTTCCCCGAGGTCGAACGCGTGTTTGGCAAGGCCGGTCGCGCCGGAACCTCGACCGATCCCGCGCCGTTTTCCATGATGGAAACCACCATCCTGCTCAAGCCCGAGTCCGCGTGGCGCGAGAAAGCGCGCTGGTACTCGCCCTGGGCGCCCGAGTGGCTCAAGCGCATGCTGCGAACCGCGTGGCGAGATCGAATCTCCGAGGAAGACCTCATCGCCGAGCTGGACGCGGCCTTGCAGCTGCCTGGGATCAGCAATGCCTGGACCATGCCCATCAAGGGCCGTCTGGACATGCTGTCGACCGGCATCCGCACGCCCATCGGCATTAAGGTGAGCGGCGCCGACCTTGGCGTGATCCAGAAGGTCGGCCTGCAAATCGAGGCCGCCATTGCAAAGTTGCCCGAGACGCGCAGCGTATTCGCCGAGCGGGTGGCCGGCGGCTACTTCCTCGATTTCGTTCTCGACCGCGACAAGCTCGCGCGCTACGGCCTGTCCATCGACGACGCCAACACGATGGTGATGACCGCCGTGGGAGGAGACAACCAGACCACCACCATCGAGGGCCGGCAGCGCTACGGCGTCAGCGTCCGCTACGCGCGCGACTTTCGCGAGGATCTCGACGCCTTGAGGCGCGTGCTTCTACCTTTGCCAAGTGGGCAGGGCCAGATCCCGATGGCTGAGATCGCCGAGGTCAAGCTGACCGAGGGGCCGTCCATGATTCGCGACGAGAACGGCCTGCTTTCTGGCTACGTCTACGTCGACTTCGATACCTCAAAGACCGACGTGGGTGGCTACGTCGAGCGCGCCAAGCAGGCGGTGGGCGCGGCCTTCAAGCTGCCCGACAACATCGCCCTGACCTGGAGCGGGCAGTACGAGAACATGCTGCGCGTGAAAGAGCGGCTGAAGGTGATCGTTCCCCTCACGCTCGTGCTCATCTTCGGGCTGCTCTATCTCAACACCAAGTCGAGCTTCAAGGCCGCCCTGGTCATGCTGGCCGTGCCCTTCTCGGCAGTGGGCGCCGTCTGGCTGATCTACGTCCTCGGCTACAACGTCTCGATCGCCGTCTGGGTGGGGATGATCGCGCTCATGGGCCTCGACGCCGAGACCGGCGTCTTCATGCTGCTCTTCCTCGACCTGTCGCACGACGAGGCCAAGGCGCGTGGCCAAATGCGCACCACCGGCGATCTCACCGAAGCCATCATCCACGGCGCGGTCAAGCGCGTGCGCCCCAAGGCCATGACCGTCTGCGCGGCCTTCATCGGTCTGCTACCCATCATGTGGTCCACCGGCACCGGCGCGGATCTCATGAAGCGCATCGCCGCCCCCATGGTCGGCGGCCTTGTCACCTCCTTCGCGCTGGAGTTGCTGGTATACCCGGCAATCTTCTACGTGTGGCGGCGCAAGCACGTGGTCGAGGGGCCGGTGACGGTGGCATAGCGGCTCGACCGCGATGGATCTCCCCTCAGCGCGGGGCGCTGCTTACGGTCAGGCGGGCGCCGGTGGTGCGGCCGTAGATCTCGGGCATGTACATGGCCTGGGCGCGCGCCGGGGGCAGGGCGTACTCGCCAGGGGTGATGGCCCGCAACTGGACGGTGTGCCGGTGCTCGCCCGCGCTCAATTGGTCGATGAAGAGGAGGACACGATCGGGGTGTCGCTCTTCGTGACTGGTCAGTTGGAAGCCCTCGCTGTCCAGGCTAGAGGCGCCGTGACCTTTGCCCAGATTGTCCAGCACGGGCTCGAGCCCGGCGGGAACCGGCACCTCGATGGCAACATAGGAAAGCGGGGCGCGATTTCTCAGCGTCAGGTCGAAGGTCACGGCCTCGCCGACGGGAATCGAAACCGAGCCGCCGCCGCGACGGAGCCGCACCTTGCGTTCGATGGCCAGGCCCTGGTCGCGCGGCGGCAGCGTTTCGCCCAGCTCTTGCCATTCGGTGCCCAGGCGGTAGTAGAGGCGCCCCTCGCCTTGGCGTTGCAGCACCACGGACACGGGCTGCGGCAGCGGCAGAAGCTGCGCCATGGGCACGAAGCCGCTCCTCGACGGCGAGGCCGCCGTGAGCGTGGCCTCCAGAATCGGCCGATTGCCGACCCAGGCGTGTGCCGAGAAGCTCGGCCGCGCGGCCTCGAAACGGCGCGCGTACTCCAGCACCGCCAGCAGGCTGTAGGCGTTCTCCTGCGTGTTGCGCCAGCGCCCGCCATTCCGCGCTTCGAGCAGGCCGCGCACCAGCTTGGCGACCAGGGGATGCTCGGGACGCGTCTGCATGAGCACGCGCAAGGCCATGGCGTCGCTGCGATTCTGCGAATGGAAGAGGTAGTCCCACTCCGAGCTTCTGCTCTCGCGCACATGCGCGGTGGCGGGCAGCTCGCTCACGGACGAAAGCAGCTCTTCGAGCATGACGGCGGTTCGCGTGTCGCCGGCGCGAGCCAGAGCGCTGAGCAAGAGCGAGCGGGCAAAGCCCGGCAGCCCAGCCCGTCCAGCCAGCGCCTCGTCAAGCGCGGCCTTGGGCAGGGGCCGTCCCGCCTCGGCCAGAACCTGCAGCGCGATGGCCCGCTCGCTGGGGAAGGGCGAGCTCCCGCCCCAGGGCAGGTCACTGGCGCGAGCCGTGCCGCCTTTTTCCACCCAGCCGGCCAGGTAGTCGAGAGCGTGCTCGAGGGCGGGCGCGGGAACGGCGGCGCCGCCTTGCTTGGCCAGGAAGAGGATCCAGGTGGCAAAAGCAGAGGCGTAGGGATGGACCTTCTCTTCGCCGGGCCAATAGGCGAAGCCACCGGAAGAAGTCTGCATCGAGAGCATGCGTTCGATGCCCATGGTCAGCCGCCGTTCTGCCTCGGTTCTGTCGAGCCCGAAGCGTTGGCCAAGCTCGCGGGCCGCGACCAGGGAAAGGACGCGGCTGGAAGTCTGCTCGATGCAGCCGTAGGGGTAATCGAGCAGGTACTGGAAGGCGTCCTGCAGCTCGCCGAGCAGCGACGTGGAGAGCGAGACCGAGACCCCCCCTACGGCCGGCGCGACCGCGGCGGGGAAACGGGCCGCCACCGCCACCGGCGCGGCCGAGTCCAGGGTGCCGTAAAGGGCCGTGCGCTCGACCAGGCTGGGCTCGAACGCAACGGGCACGGGCAAGCGGACGGCGTCGCTGACGGGCTTGCCACTTTCGGGCGCGAAGCGGGCGCGTAGCTCGACGCTGGCAATGCCGGCCCGCAAGGCCCGCACCGAGAAGGGCACGCGCAACTGCCCACCCGCGGACAGCGGCGTCTCATGGGCGGCCACGCCGAGGAGTGCCAGGACCGGTACGTCCTTCCCTAGACTGGCCTCGACCACCACGCGCCCGGCCTCGCCGGTCTGGTTCTGCACGATGGCGGCGATCTCCGCCGTGTCGCCCGGCCGCATCTGCCGTGGCAGCGACGGCCGCAAGATGAACGGCGAGCTGACAACTACGCTGGCCTCGCCCACGCCGAAGCGTCCCGGGGTCACCCCGTCGGCGAGCGGCGCCGAGGCAATCGCCGTGACCCGGAAGGTGGTCAGGTTGTCGGGCAGGCGGCCATCCACGCGCGCCCGACCCGCGTCGTCGAGGCGGACCTCCCCCAGGAAGATCGGCGTGGACTCGAAGCGCGCCCGCGCGGGCGGTGGCATGCCACCGCCCTTGCCGATGGTTCCATAATTGCCCAGGCCGATGGTGCCATAGCCCGAGCCACCGCCACCACAGCCGTGGCCCCTGACGTCCAGGAACGGATCGATCGCCGAGAGACTGTAGGCGTACAAGAGCGAGGAGAATTCGTGTGTCGTCGCGGTCTCGCTGCCGCGGCGGGGTAGAAAATGGGCGAGGGGACTCTTCACCCGGTAGTCGCCGAGCGACAGGACGGCCTCGTCCACCGCCCAGAGCGCCACGTGTCCTGCTTTCACGGGCTTGTCGTCGGCGTCGCGCACCTCGACCGTCATGGGGATGGTTTGTCCAGGGAGGGCATGCGCCGGGACCGACAAGACAACCTTCAGCTCGCGATGCGCGCTCGACACCGTGATGTGCTGGCTCTGCTGCTCGACCTTGGGGTATTTCTCGCCCAGCTTGCACACCGTGAGCACCTCCAGCTCGACCTGCGGGGTCCAGGTGTCGTCCACCGCGAAGTCCAGGGCCGCGCCGTGGTCGGCCAGCGCAAAATCGTGCTGCTCGCGAATGCCTCTGCGTTCGAGCAGGGCAATGCCGCCGCCAGAGGCGCAGGGACTGCGCACGGTCACGCTCACGTGCTCGCCGGGAGCGATCGTCTGGTCCGGGCTCTCCGCGCTGCTCACGCGCCTGACCGCAAGCTCCAGGTGCGTGGGAATGTCGGTGTCGATCTTCGCCGCCGGCTTGCGCGACGAAACCTTGGGCTTGTCCCATGCCCAGAATCTCGCGCGTGTCGTGGCGACGCGACTGCCGTCCTTGGCGCTGGCCGCGATGGCGTACTCGCCCTTTTGTAGCCGCTCCACGCGGCACTCGGCGTCCTTGTCCGTGCTGGCCTCGAAGTGGCAGGTCGCCGCGACTTCCTTGCGGTCTTCCCAGCGCGTTCGTTCCCGACCGTCCACGGTGGTGTGGATCTCCTCGCGCCAGGAGCGCATGACCTTCACCTCCACCCCGCTGGCGCCGCGGCGCTGGCCATCGATGGTCAGGGCGCGAACTGAAATGCTGGCGGGATCTCCCACGTAGACGCCGGAGGGCGGCCGCACCGCCAGGTAGAAGCTGGCCGGGTGGATGCGCACGCTGCTCTCGGCGCCGATGGCCTGCTGGCTACTGTCCTTGACCTCGGTCTCCACCGAGCAGAGCAGGCTCTTGCCGTCGGCAGTCTCGAGCACCGGCGTGAGCTCGATGCTGCCGCTTGCACCTCTGGCCTCGGCAACGACTGTGCGGGGCGCGCTCGTCGTGCGGTACCTGACTGGGGAATCGCCGGCCACCCACCCCGAATCCAGGCCCGGCACCAGGTAGGGAGACACGTGGCAGTGGCTGGCATACGCTACCTCGTCGAAGGTCACGGGCACGCCCGAATAGTGGTTGGCGTGCACGCGGATCGCCGCACGCTCGCCAATCAAGATGGAATCGCGCACTGGCTGCGCCGTGACCTCGAACTCCGGCGTGCGGAAATCCTCGAGCTTGACGTGCGCATCGGTCGTTGCGTCCTGGATAGTCGCGGTGACGCGCAGGCCGCCCAGGCGCGCGCCCTTGGCAATCGGCAAGCGGGTCCAGAATTTTCCCTGGCCGTCCAGACGCAACGTCTGCTCGGCCACCGTCTTGTCGTTGATGTCGTACACACGCAGTACCGCGGGTGTGCCCTCCGGTAGCAGCCGCAGCCCGCTCTTGGCAAAGGGCGTGTCGAGGATGGCGAAGCCGACCAGCGCAATGGACTCCTCGGGCCGGTAGGCATCGCGGTCGGTGGTGATGTCCAGCAGCAGGCTCTCGCCCTGGTGGAGCAGGTTGGCCTTGTCGTCGTGTTTTCCCGCGTGGTACGGGACCGCGGGCGGCACCAGCGCTTGGTCGTGCGTGGCCGGATCCAAAACCACCAGGGTCGCCTTGCCGGGAGGTAGGTGCTCCGCCTGCCACGGCAACACCAGCAGGCCCTGCTCGTCGGTGTGGCCGAGCAGCACCTGTTGGCTTCCGTCGAGGCGGGTCACGGTGGCGTTGGCGACCGGCCGCGCGTCGGACAGGCGGACGACCTTGATCACCCAGCGGGAGAGCGATTGAAAGGCCACGGGACCGAGGTCGGTCCGCCGAAAGAGACGTTGCTCGACCTCGGGCATCTTGAGCGGCGCCGCATCCTTGGGCGCTGGCACCAGGGCCAAGGGCGCGGCCTCGACCAGAATCGTGCCGCGCACCTCCCCGACCAAACTCATGAGGTCAATTGCCAAGTCCGACCAGTAGGTCGGGGCCTTCACTGTCAGGGGATAGTCGCGCACCACGATGTCCTTGCCGGCGACGCCGAGCGATTCAAATGTGCGCGACGGTTTGTTGCCGCCGCCGGTGAACAGGGCACGAGCCGCGCAGGCCGGATCGAGGACCGCCGCCCGCACCCGCAGGGTCTTCACCCAGCGCGTGGTCACGCCGAAGACCGGTGGGGTGCCAACGGGGAAGATCCCGTTGTCCGACATCTGCAGGCTGGGCTCACCCGCAAGGGAGATCGTTCCCGTCCACGGCTGGCCGGCGGTGCCGTCGCCCACGGTGTAGCCGTTCACGTCGCGCATCTGTGGATCGATGCGAACCGTGTAGGTCTGCGCCGGCACGAAGGCGCCGCGGATCGCGACTTGCCGGCCGCCGTCGTCGCTCCAGGAATCGGTCAATTCGATCTCGGTCTCGGGCGGCCGGGGGGAAATGTGGATGCGCGAGACCTGCGAGCGAGAGATTCGCTCGCTCAAGCGCAGGACGAACTGGTTGTCCGTGCACGAGTCTTCTTCCACGCGCAGCGACTCGATTCGCAACGGCCCCGGCGTCTTGAACGTCAGCCGCCAGGGCGCCGTCGATGGCACTGGCCCCAGACGTCCGACCAGCCCCGCCGCGACCTCGATGGCGATCTCGCGATCCGTTGGCCAGGGAGCCACGGGGCGCACCTGAAAAAGGCGGTTCTTCAGCGGCTCTTCGTCTTCGAGCAACCGGCTTGCCCAGGTCAAACGTTTGAGCTCGCGCGGGCTCACCGCCTCCACGCGCACCGCGAGCGGGCCGGTCTTGTCGCCGAGCGAGCGCGCGGAGAGCACCTTGCGCAGCTCCGCCACGGCCGTCGGCTGCGTCAGCTTGAGCAGCACCGCTTGCCGGCTGGTCCAGTCGTCGGGCTGCACGTTCTTTTCGGGATACGAGCCCTCGACGTCAGGCCCGGGCGTCTCGAAGGAAAAAGCGAGCGGATGTTCCGCGAAGAGTCGCTTGAGCGCATCGCTGGCCGAGCGCAAGACCACCACGCGGACCTGGTAGCGCTGGGCCGGCGCCAGCTCCTTCGGCTCGAACACCAGCAACTCGCTGGTGCGCCACCGCGTCCGCCCCTCGACCTTCGGATCGAGCACAATCCGCACATCCGGCTCGTCCAGCATGGCCTGTCCCAGCGCCACGACCTGCTGATTGAACCGCACCCGCGGCTCCGCCCCGACATCAATTGCGCCCGTGGGGCCAAACTCCTGCACCGCAAGCGGCGGCGCCGGCGGCAAGGCAGGAGGCATGCCAGGCACCGGCGCCGCCTCAAAAACCATCGCAGGGCCGGTGGCGGGGGGTGTGCTCTGTTGTGTGATGACCGCCGGCGGTGGGCCAAGGCGAGGTGAGGGATGGCAGGCGGCGAGAAGGAGGAGGGGGAGACCAGGCCAAGACGCGCGCAGACCGGAAGCGAAGCTAGCCATGCAAGATAGACAACGGGGACGGGCAAAGGTTCGCGGGATTTGGTGGCGGGGGTCGGGCGGGCTTGGGTGTCCGGAGCCCATTTGACCGCCCGCCGTGGCCGCGATCGCTGCTGCCCTTGGGCTGAACCTCCACTCGACGGCGGCTCCCAGAAGGGAGAAAATATCCAGATGTACGAGATTGACGCCGTCCTTGAGAGGCTGCCATTCCTCCTCAGCGACTTGTTCCGACACCTCCACCGCGGTCCTCAGTTTCGTGTGTTCCTTTGCGGTGGCGAAGTTACCGACCCCCGCTTCGACGCTCGGCACCAGTTGAAGCGCATTCTGGAGACGCGAATGGGTTGCACCGCATTCCTCGGTGAGGACATCGATCTCCCTCGGGACGTGCGTACGGACGTGAACCACCTTCGGGTAGAAGTCCGCGAGGCGAAGAACTCCGAACTCATAGTAGTGTTTCTTGATTCCGTCGGTACTATCTCCGAGGTCACTGCTTTCGCGATGGACCCTGAGATCAACCCCAAGCTCTTGGTGTTCAACGATGTGCAATATGCCGCGGAGAAGAGCTTTCTCAACCTGGGCCCTCTCGCACTCATCGGCCGCGAACGGCTGGTCTGGTATGAACCCGCCGCTAGGCTGCTCGAGCCCACAGCGCTTCGTCACGTCGATCACGCAGTCGCCGAACGGTGGCACACGCGTCTTCCGAGCGGCCAGCGCGGCGGCACGACGACCTTCGACGAGTTCGTGGTACTTGCTACGTGCCACGTGTGCGGCGCGGTAACTCTCGCAGAACTTCGCGATGTTCTTTCGTTTCCCGAACACACAGTCCGAGCGCTGCTCAAGACGCTATTTGCGTCTGCCCTGCTTCGCTTGGAATTGAAACGATACACGCCGACTCGCCCCCTTGATCAATCTGGGTTGCCTTCAGGTTGCGTCAGCGATATCGTCCGATTGCGTGCAAGGTGGTTGAATCAAACGTTGAACCCGCGGCGCTCAACCGCGGTCGGGCAGTTGTTTTCTGGGGGGTGAGGGATTGCTCTGGACTGCGAAAGCAGGTGTGATTGGTGCGATCGCCAATCCGTTATCGATGTCCCCACTGCCGGGCGCTCTCATCGCTCCCGAGCGCGATTCCGCGCTCGCTCGTGATGGACGCGCCCGTGTCTGCGGGTCCCCGCGTCGCGGGCACCCTGGTAGCAGAGCAATCCCTCACCGCCATCTTGCGACTCGCCAATGACCACGATAGCCACAATTGACGGCCTGGCGAAGGCGATCGGCATTCCCAAGTACGCCCTCACGCGGTATGTGTTCAAGGCGCACCGGCTGTACAAGACATTCCGCATCGGGAAGCCATCCGGACATGGCTATCGGACTATCAACGCGCCCAGTGCCGAGTTGAAGGGCCTCCAGCGCTGGATCGTGAAATACATCCTTCGAGCCGTTCCCTTGCATGTCGCGGCGACCGCATTCCGGCCAGGATGCTCAATTGTCAAGAATGCCGCACCACACATAGGGCGCGATTTCGTGTTCAACGCCGACATTCGAGAGTACTTTCCTTCAATAACTAGTCGTCGGGTTTTCGGGCTGTTTAGGGGGTTGGGCTTCGCGGATGAAGTGGCTTTCGCATTCACGCAGCTGACGACGAGGGGTGGAGAGTTGCCGCAGGGGGCTCCTACATCACCGGAACTCGCCAATATCATTGCACGCCGTCTCGATGGCCGGCTTAGTGGGTTGTGTCAGCGCCGCGGCTGGTCATACACGCGCTATTGTGACGACATTACAGTGTCCGGAAACGGCGCACTCGGAGGTGCGCAGCGCACAATCGAAGCGATCATTGCGTCCGAGGGATTCGAGGGGAACCCCAAGAAGACCCGGGTTCATCGACGTGGTCAGTCGCAAATGGTCACGGGGCTAGTGGTGAACGAGTTTCCAAATGTACCGAAGAGCCAACGCCATCGGTGGCGCGCAATATTTCACCAAGCCGACCTTCACCCGGACCGGTTTGGTGCCCGGTCGCAGGAGCTTCGAGGCTACGTCTCGTTCCTGCGCATGGTGCGCCCTTCCGACCCGGCACTCATTCGGTACGAGACAATCGTCCACGCGTGCGAATCCGCACCTGTTGCGACGGGCGCCACACCGGCAGCGACCGTCTAGCCCGGTTCTCGAAAGGCAGCTCCAGGCCTGAATCGAACCATGTCGGTCTTCGGTATGAGCGCCCGAATGCGCTGGCTCCTTGCCGCCCCAAGCGCGGCCAAGCGGTCTCGGAGCGGCTAGTGTTCCCGTAGCCACACACGCAGCTTGCCGTGGCCGTCCCCAATATGCCTATTTCACCGCAGATCGCCCTTGCCCTCACACCTGAACAGGTGTATAGTATTTCCCATGTTTTCCGTCGAGAAACTGGGTGAGGAGATAGCGGTTTTGGCGATGCATATCGACGCGGCTACGCACCGGTTGCTCGAGTGCGTTCGCCAGTTCGATGAGGAGTGCGGATGGGCGGCGCAGGGGGCTGTGTCGTGCGCGGCTTGGCTGTGTTGGCGAATTGGGCTCGACCCGGCGACAGCGCGCGAGAAGGTGCGCGTGGCGCGCGCGCTCGGGAAGTTGCCTGCGATCGATGGCGCATTGAAGGTGGGCAAGCTTTCTTATGCGAAGGTGCGGGCGCTTACTCGGGTGGCCACCCCCGAAACCGACGCGCAGTTGCTGGAGCTGGCGATGGTGGCCACGGGCGCGCAGCTCGAACGGCTGTGCCGCGGCTACCGTGGCGCGCTGGTGGCGGACAATGCTTTGCCGCTGGCCGAGCGCAGCGTGCGGCGACGGGATCTGCCGGGCGGCATGGTGAAGCTCGAGATCGTGCTTCTGCCCGACGAGGCGGATCTGGTCCTGCGCGCGCTCGACCGGGCTCGCGAGGTCGGACACACCGACAAGCGTGTTTCCGCGGACGCGCGGAACTGTGACGAAGGCCACGCAAATGTTTCCGCGGAAACGCCGGAGAGCGAATTCCCATCCCGTGCCGATGGCGTGGTTGCGCTGGCTGAGAGCTACCTCGCCGGCAACGTGGCCACCGGAAATGGAGGCGAGCGTTTCCAGGTCATGCTTCATGTGGACCAGGATCCGCTGGCGCCCGATGGGGTGCTTGCGGGAACGCTGGATGATGGAACCCCTGTTTCCGCGGAAGCGCTTCGGCGCGTGGCCTGCGACTGCGGGCTCGTAGCAGTCAGAGGGGACGGCGAGGGGCTCAATATCGGCCACCGCTCACGTTCGATACCCCCGGCAATCCGTCGTGTGCTGGCCTTACGCGACCGGGGTTGTTGCTTCCCCGGGTGCGCGCACAGTCGATTCCTGCACGGACACCACATCCGCCACTGGCTGCATGGGGGCGAGACCAGCGTGGACAACCTGGCACTGCTGTGTACGCGCCACCATCACCTGGTTCACGAGGGCGGCTGGTCGGTGGCGCGGACAGCGGAAGGCCAACTGGTCTTCACGGCGCCGGATGGCCGCGCCTTGCCGCCGGTACCGGCCCGTGAGACGGGCGAAGACTCTCTGGTGTTCTTGCACGAATGGGCCGAGGAGCGCGGTGTCGATCTTGGCGGTGACGCGAACCTGCCGCTTTGGGACGGCACCCGGCCGGACTACGACTGGGCGGTGGGCGCGATGCTGCTGAATTTGGCGGGGTGACGGCCGCGGGCCGCCAGCTCACGGCAAGACGATGTCGAACGTTCCGGAGGTGGGCTTGTTCCAAAACACGAATTGCCAGGTGACGGTTGCCTTGCCGCCCGGCGGAAACTCATAGCGGGAAAGCACGACTGCGCGCTCGTAGGGGACGCGGGTGTGCGGCGGCAAGGTGAGGCGCTCGGGCGCGGGGTAGACCTCGGGCATTTGCGGGCCGCTGTATGGGCGTAGCTTCACTTCGGGACCGCCCAACCTCACGTGCAACGGGCCGAGCGTGTGCGGGGCCGACAAGAGGTAGGTCACGACGGGCGCGTCGGTATCGTTGATCAGCCAGCCGCGGGCGACGATATGGCCGCTCGCCACGGAAGGGGGATCGAGGACGAAGGCCGGTACTGCCGCTTGCTGCCACGCCGTGGGCACCTTGGGCACGATTTCGCTGACCACGCCGGGAGGCCACGGGACGTGCCGCATGGCAAATCCATGTGGAGAATACTCGTCGTCCGCGCTGGCGGCATCGGTCGGGGACGACTTGGCAGAGGCGTCACTGGCTGACGGAGCTGCCACTGTCGCGCGAGCACTGGAGGCAAACCCACGGCTCGAGGCGCAGCCTTGAAGAGCGGCAACTACCGCCACCGGGAAGGCCAAGGTGCACCGATTCCGTCGCATGGACCGAGAGTATCACCAGTTCGAATGGGGGCACGACTCAGACGATGAAGGGCACCAGCGCTTTGACTTCTCGTTGGTAGGCTTGGTATTCGGGCCCGAAGGATTGGAGCAGGACGGCTTCCTCCATGCGGACCTTGCGCAAGTAGGCCAGCGCCATGATGACGACGGCGAGGGCGGCGGTCAGCTCGCGCGCGACGAGCGCGCTGCCAGCGACAGCCACCAGGATGCCCGCGTAGATGGGGTGGCGAACCCAGGCGTAGGGGCCACTGCGCACCACGCGGTGTCCTGGCTTCACCTCGACACGCCCGCTCCACCGTTGCCCCAGATGAATGCGAGCCCAGATCGCGAAGGCCAACCCGAGGCCAGTGACCAGATCGCCAGCGGCGGCGACCACGGCGCCACCGGGCAGTTCCAGATGGAAGGGGCGAAACACCAGCAAGGCCAGGGAAGCCAGCGCGGCACCAAGATGGAGGAGGCGCGAGCCGCGACGCTCGAACGATGCCCCACGGGCCGCCGACCGCGCGGCGACGATCCAGTACGCGAGCCAAGTTGCCCACAATGCAAGGTTGATGATAGTGGCGATCGCCATGGGTGGTAACGACCACAAGCTACCTGGCTTGTCGCCGTCGATGCAAGGAGCCCCGGGGAAGAGTTGACAGTGGCGTGGGCCGTTGACTAGCCTTGTGACCGTGGACAAGTCCTGGTGGCGCGCGGCAGTCGGAATTCTCGTTTGCGGGATTCTGTGTCTTCTCCCCCTCGGTTGCTCGGGGACAGGTGACCACTCCCCGGCCGGCATGTTGCCGGCGGACAACGAGGTCGAAAGCTGGGTTCGGGTCGGTCCGGCTACCGCGGCGAACAACGATACCCAGCTCTACAATCAGATCGACGGTGCCGCCCCCAAGTACATCGATCGCGGCTGGCAGGGCTCGGTGTATGCCGAGTACAGCCAGGGCGGGGTGCTCATGTCGGTGGCGATCCACGACATGGGCAGCGGCGACAACGCGGATTCCATCTTCAACTACGACCTGCCCTTGTCGCGCATCGTGATTAGCAACACCGACCCGAACGACCCTCTTGGCGCTAGGCCCAACGCCGTGGTCGACATGGGACTCCCCACAGGCTATCAGGCCAAAGCTTTCATCGGTCAGTACTACATCGAGGTAAGCATCGACGACAGGTCCGATGCGGCCCTCGCATCCGTCGAGGCGTTCACCGTCAAGATCCTGGACCGCAACGCCTGGGCCGCGAAATCGTAGCGGAGAGAGTGGCTGGCCGCGAGCACGGCCACGAATCGTGCGGGAGCGAGACGCGAATCCTTGCTTCTCCCGTCGTAGAGATGGGGCGATAATCTGCGGCGGACAAGGAGGCGCCCATGGTCGGAAGCGCGACTGAGAATCCGCGGAACTGGAAGCGAAGCCTGGCGCTGGTCGCCGGGTTACTGGTGGTGGCCGCGGTGGTGGTCATCGCGGTGAGGGGGCGGAAGATCGCGCCCGTGCGCAGCGAACCTTTGCAGGCGCGGGTGGAACTAGCTGCGGGCGAGGTGACGGTGGCTCATGCTGGCGCGCCGGTGCGCGTGGCCTCGGGCGCTGCCGTGCTAGCGGGAGCGCGAGTGGCGGCGGGGAAGGGCGCGCGGGCGCTGCTGCGGCTGTCCGACGGCTCGGCCCTGTTTCTGCGCGGCGGGACGGCCATCGAGCTGCGCACGGACGGCGCGGCTTTGATCGAGGGCGAGGCGTGGTTGGAGGTCCCGGCGGTGGATCGCAAGCCGGGCGTGCTGACCCTGGGTGATGTGACCGTATCGGCCGCGGAAAGCGGCCTGTCCATTCGGCGCGGCGCGGGCGAGGCCAGTGTGTACGTGGCGCGTGGGTTGGCCCATGTGAGCGCGCCGGGTGGCAGGGTCGAGGTGCGGGCCGGCGAGCGCGCCACGATCAAGGCGGGCGCGGCGCCGGCGGTGGCGCCGGTGGCGTACTGGGAGGATTGGACGGGCGGCATGGCCGACCAGCGCCTGGCCGGGGGCGCGGCGGGCGCGGGCCGCATCTACGGCGTGGACTTCGGCGCGCCGAGGAGCGCGGCACGGCCGCTCGAGGTCACCCGCCAGGCGGTGCGGGTGGCCGTGCAGTCCGGCATCGCCGAGACCGAGGTCGACCAGACCTTCTTCAATCCGGGCGAGCGCGAGGTCGAGGGCTGGTACTGGCTGACCGTGCCCGAGGGCGCTCTCGTCACCGGGTTCGCCGTCGAGAATCGCGGCACGCTGGTCGAGGGCGAGCTGATCGAGCGCAAGGAGGCCGCGCGCCAGTACGGGGCCGCGGCGCGGGCGGGCTACGAGCCGGCGCTCCTGGAATGGATCGACGGCCGCAGCTACCGCGCGCGCATCTACCCGGTGCTCGCGGGCGGCACGCGGCGGGTGGTCATGCGCTACTTACAGATGCTGCCGCTGGTCGACGGACGGCTGCGCTACCACTTCCCCATGCGCGCCGACCCACCGGTGCGGATCGGCGAGCTCTCGCTGACCGTGGACCTGGGCAAGGCCGGTCGATCGATGGAACTGTCGACTCTCGAAGACGCGCGCATCGAGAACGGCGGTGAGAAGGTCACCATGCGCCGCTCGGGCTTTACTCCGCAGGCCGACTTCCTGCTCGAGGCGCGGCTGCGCGACCTGCCTCCGCCGGTGCGAGTGGCGCGTTTTTCGGCCGGGGCCGAGAGCGCGGACTTCGTAATGCTGCGCTATGTGCCCGACCTGGAATTCGCGGCGGCGCCGAAGCAGCCGGGCGCGGTGGTGGTGGTGGTCGACACCTCGGCGGGCAGCGACGACACCACGAGGCAGCTCGAGCTCGCGGCGGCCGAGGCCATCCTGCGCTCCCTCGCCGACGACGATCGGTTTGCTCTGATGGCGCTTGACGTGCGGCCCAAGATGCTCTATCCCGCGACCGGCCTGGCCCCGGCGACCGAGGCCGAGGTGGGCAAGGCGCGCGAGCTGCTGGCCGCGCATCCGCCGGGGGGCGCGACGGATCTGGGCGCCCTCTTCGACGTGGCCCTGGCCCGCCTGCACGGCGCCGAGCAGCCGGCGGTGATCTACATCGGCGACGGCATTGCCACGTCGGGCGAGATCAACGGCCCGCGTCTGCAGACGGCCCTGCGGCGCAGCCTGGCCACCTCGCGCGCGCGCTTCTTCACGGTTGCGGTGGGTGGCGAGGCCAACTTCGGGTTCCTCGATGCCCTGGCCCACGCGGGCGGCGGCCGCGGTTTGCGCGTGGGTACCGCCGAGGAGGCAGGCAGCCGCGCCCTTGAGCTGGTGGCGGCGCTCAAGACGCCCACCGTGACCGACTTCGAGCTGGACGCGGGCGCTGGCCTCGACGAGGTCTTCACCTCGGCCGACGGCAAGGTCTCGTGGGGCGGAGAGATCACGCTGCTGGCGCGCTCGCACCACGATCTGCCGAGCAAGGTGAAGGTCAAGGGCCGCATGGGTGGCCAGCCTTTCGACAAGAGCTACAGCGTGGAGGAGGAAAAGGAATCGGTGGCGGCCCTGGTGCCGCGCTTCTGGGCCGCGGCGTACATGAACAAGATCCTGGGCGAGGTGGGCGGCGCCGACGAGCAGCGCGGGACCCTGGTCAAGCTGGGCCTCGACTACGGTCTGATGACGCCGTTCACCAGCTTCCTCGCCCTCGAGAGCGAGGAGGCGTATGCGGCACAAGGGATCGCGCGCAAGCAGCAGCCGGGCAGCGGGCGTCTCGTCGCCAAGCAGCCCGAGGCGAAGGCTGAGGAAGTCGTCGCCAAAGAGAAGCATGCGGCGGAATCGGGGAAGATGGGGCTCCATGCGCTGCGGGGGCCGAAAGACAACGACGAGCTTCGCGCCCAACCCGCGGCTGCGGTGCCGACGGCGGCTCCCGCGCCACCTACCGAGGCAGAGGCAAGTGGCAAGGCCGAGGCCGCGGGCAGATTCGTCGCGATGAAGAGCGCTAGCGGGAGAATGGGCGAGCGTGCGAAACGTGGCGGTGTCTCGATCGATGACGTGCTGAAATCCGCATCCGACGGACCGCAGGCGCAGGGCGCCGGGGGTCATGGCCGGCCCCCCCAGCTTGCGAAGCCCGCGCTCGCGCCTCCGCCCGAACCATCCCGGCCGCAGTCCACCGTCGCGGCCGTGATCCCGGCGGCGTGCAGCGACACCAGCGAGCGGCCCCTCTTCGAGCGGGCCCTGCTGTGGGACAAGCGCCTGCGCACGGCCACCGCGCCGGGCGAGCTCGCCGACCGTTACCGTGCCGCGATGGCCGCCTGCGAGCTTTCCGACTGGCGGGCCGAGGCGCTGTTTCTGCGCTTCCTGGCCAACTACATCAACAACGAGGCGGCAGTGGCCGAGGTCTTCGCTTTCCTGGCCCCGCGGCCCGAGGCGCGCTTCTACCTGGCGCGCGTGCTCTTGCGCCGCAACGCCGGCGACGCGCTGGCCGCGGCCATCGAGCAGCGCCTCTTCGGCACGCGCGTGGCCTGGGACAAGGTCGACCTGGAGCTGTCCTCGGTGGCCAACCTGGACACGCGAGTGGCGCGCCTCAAGGAGTACGTGGCGCGCGCGCCCGATGATCCCGCGGGTGGCATGCGGCTGGTGAAGCTGCTGGCGCGGGCCGGGAAGGCCGACGAGGCCCTGCTGTTTTCGCGCAAGCTGAAGTCCGCGGGCCTGCTGACCCCGCGTCTCGTGTTGGCGCTCGGCGATCTGCAGGCCGACGCGGGCCAGACCGACGACGCCATTCGCACCTACTCCGAGATCGTGGAGTTCGCCCCGCGCAACCTGGCGGCCCGCCAGTTGCTGGGCGACGTGTTCTTGGCCCATGGCTGGTACGACCTGGCGTACGCGCAGTACCAGACCCTGGTCGAAATGGCGCCCGACAACCTGCTGGCGCAGTTGCGCCTGGCCGCCGCCGCGGGTGGCGCCGGCCGCACCGATGAGGCCCTGCGCGTCGTGCGCAAGGTGGCGCGCGCGCCGGGCAGTCCGGGTCCGCGCGATCCACGCCTCTTCGCGCGGCTGGCCGCCGCATCGCTCATGGCGCGCTTGCTGGCCGAGCCGCCGAAGGAGGTCGATGCCCGTCGCCTGGCCGAGAGCATGAGCCGCGATCTGGCCGAGCTGCAGCTCTTCCAGGGGCCGGGCACCCTGGTGATTCTGTCCTGGCAGGATCTGGCCGCGGATCTCATCCTGACCACGCGGGCCGGCGGCAAGGGCGAGGCCATGGCCGGCGAGGCCACGGACGCCGCCGCGATCGGGCTTTCATCCTTGCTGCTACCGGCGGGCAAGCGGCCATCCATCCAGGTCCACCTGCGCAGCGCGCCCGCGGCCAAGCCACTGCCACTTTCCGTCATCACCATCGAGCACGACGGCCGCGGGTTCAAGGCCAGCGTCAAACGCGTGGAGCTCGCGGCCGGTCAGACCGACCTTGGTTTGTAGTCGAAACGCGGTCCTGTGCCATGATTGGGCCTGACCCATGACGACCGGCCAGCCATCCCAGGAACGCATCCTCCTCGTCGATGACGACGGGAGTTTTCTCGAAGTGATGGCCTTCTTGCTCGAAGAAGAAGGCTACGAGGTGGTGCGCGCCAAGAACGGCCCGGAGGCCTTCGAGCGCCTGCAGAGCGGGCCGTTTCCCGTGATGGTGACCGATCTCAAGATGCCCGGTCTCGACGGGCTCTCGCTCCTCAAGAAGGCGCATGGCCTCGACCCCAACCTGCTCGTCATCGTGACCACCGCCTTCGGTGACATGGCCACAGCTGTCGCCGCCATGAAGGCCGGCGCCTTCGATTTTCTGCCCAAGCCCTGCGACCGCGACCACTTCAAGCTCACCGTCCGACGCGCCCTCGAGCACGCGCGCTTGCGCCGCGAGGTCAGCGAGCTCCGGGGCGGCGGCAGCAGCGAGGGCAAGACCCTGGTATTCGCCTCGCAGGGCATGAGCGAGCTGGTGGCCATGGCCGAGCGCGTGGCCGCGGCGGACGCCACCGTCCTCATCCAGGGCGAGAGCGGCACCGGCAAGGAGCTGCTGGCGCGGCGGATTCACCTCGGCAGCCCGCGCCGGGACTCCCCGTTCGTCGCCGTCAACTGCGGCGCCATCCCGCGCGACCTGCTCGAATCCGAGCTGTTCGGTCACGCCAAGGGCGCGTTCACGGGCGCCACCAGCGAGCGCAAGGGGCGCTTCCTTCAGGCCGACAAAGGCACCTTGTTTCTCGACGAGATTTCCGATCTGCCCCTCGAGTTGCAAACCCGGCTTCTGCGCGTGCTGCAGGAAAAGGTGATCGATCCCGTGGGCAGCGAGCGGTCGATCGCCCTCAATGTGCGCGTCCTCGCCGCCACCAACCAGAACCTCGAAAGCCGGGTGCAGGCGGGGCAATTCCGGCAGGATCTGTTCTACCGACTGCACGTCGTGCCGCTCTTCATTCCACCGCTGCGCGAACGAAAAGAGGACATCCTGCCGCTGGCCCGGCATTTTCTGGCCAAGCACAGTGGCGGCCGTGAGTGGCAAATTCCGCTCACCACCGCCGAGCGCTTGGTGCGGCTGCCATGGCCGGGCAACGTGCGCGAGTTGGAGAACCTTTGCCAGCGCGCCGCCTTGCTGGCCGAGGAGCCGATCCTGGCGGAGGAGCTCCTTGCCGCGGGCCCGGCCGCGTCGCCGGAACCGCCGCGCTTGGCGCTCGACGGGATCGATTTGCCGGCGGGGGGCGTTTCGCTCGTGGATCTGGAGCGTGCCATCCTGGTGCGCGCGCTGGAGATGAACGACGGTAACCAGAGCTCGACCGCGCGCTTTTTGCGCATCCCGCGCCACATCCTCCTCTACCGCCTGGAGAAGTACGAGATCCCCATCAAGGGCAAGGCATGATGGCCGAATCGAATCGCCTATGGGCGCTCTCGGGCCGGGCCTTTCTCTTCCTTTGGTTACCGGTTGTGGCGGTGACGGTCGCGCATTTCGGCACGCCGATGGAGCAGGAGTGGCTGCACGACGTGCTCCGCCGCCTCTACTACATCCCCATCATCGTGGGCGCGTTCCTCTTCGGGCTGCGCGGGGCGCTCTTGACCTCGGTCGTCGTGACCGCGCTCTATGTTCCGCACGCCTTCTGGATGGTCGGCCCGCACGCGCACCATCACGGCATGATTTCCGCCGATCCCACCGGCACCGCGAACAAGATCCTAGAGTTGGTGCTCTACAACGTGGTCGCGCTGGTGACGGGGCTGCTGGTCGAGAAAGAGCGGCGCGCGCGTCGCGACGTCGAGCATAAAATGGTCGAGATGCAGGCCATGGAGCAGCAGCTCGTGCGTTCCGGGCGCTTGCAATCGCTGGGCGAGCTGACGGCCGGCCTCGCGCACGAGATCAAGAATCCCCTGGCCTCGCTCAAGGCGGCCTCGGCCATCGTGGCGGATGAGATCCCGGCAACCTCGCCGCGCCGGAAGATGGTGACCATTCTGGAAAAGGAAATCGACCGCCTGGCCGCGCTCCTCGATCGCTTCCTGGCCTTCGCGCGGCCGGGGCAGCTGACGTTCGCGCGGGTGAAGCTCGCGGACATCGTGGAACAGGCCATCGCGCTGGTGAAGCCGCAAGCGGATGTCCGGCACGTGGCCCTGCGGGTGGACAACGCGGCGCCCAACTTGGTCATCCAGGGCGACGCCGACAAGCTGACCCAGATCCTCCTCAACGTGCTGCTGAACGCGGTGCAGTTCTCTCCCGAGGGCGGCCACGTCGAGGTGCGCCACCAGGAGCGGGTCTTGCCCCACGGCAGGTTCGCGGTGGTAAGCATTCTCGACGAGGGTCCGGGCATCGCCGCCGTGGATCGCGAGCGCATCTTCGATCCTTTCTTCTCGACGCGCGAGAACGGCACGGGCCTGGGTCTGGCGATCGCCAGCCGCCTGATGGATGAGCACAAAGGCTACATCGAGGTGGCGAACCCGCCTGGCAGGGGGGGGACCGAGCTCCTGCTGCGCTTTCCGCTCTCGCCCGTGGCGTGAAACCTTCCGTCTCCTGGAGAGTCTAAAGAATCAGGAGAACTTGACCATGGCACCCGTTGTGTTGACCGAGACATCGTTTGTTGACGCGATCAAAAATGGGATTGTGCTGGTCGACTTTTGGGCCCCTTGGTGTGGGCCGTGCCGAGCCTTCGGCCCCATCTTCGAGAAGGCGGCCAACGAGAACGGTGACGTGACCTTCTGCAAGGTCAACACCGAGGACGAGCCGGATCTGGCCATTGAGTACGGCATCCAGGCGATTCCAACCCTCATGGCCTTTCGTGACGGGTTCCTGGTTTTCGAGCAGGCCGGCGCACTGCCCGGCCACGCCTTGCAGAAGCTGATTGACCAGATCAAGACACTCGACATGGACAAGGTTCGTCACGAAGCGCTCGCCCACGCGGCCGCGTCGTAGCAGATGAGAATACGCCGCCGGCTGGCGGCGACCCTTCGCTTTGGGGTATGACTGGGGCTGGGAAGCTCCAGGGTGAGCAAGCCATGCGCGATAGCGAAGGTGACAGCCGCGAGTTGGTAGACGCTGCGATGGCGCGAGCGCGCCAGGCGCAGGCTGGGTGGTCGCTGCTGTCCTTTCGCGAACGTGGCCGCGCGTTGCGCCGGCTGGCGGCTTGGGCGAGGGACGACGCGGAACTGGCCTGTATCATCTCCGAGGAAACGGGAAAACCGTTGTTCGAGGGCATCGGGTTCGAGATCGGCTACCTGTGCGAGGTGACGCGGTTTCTCGCCGGGCGCAAGGGCCACCGTGCGCTTCGCGAGGAGCGTCGTTCCTCGCTCATCCTTCCCCACAAGCGCGCTCGCGTAGCCTGGAAGCCACGCGGGGTCGTCGCGGTCATCGGTCCTTCGAACTTCCCTCTGCTCAACAACTTCGGGGACGCCGTGGCGCCCCTCTTGGCCGGCAATACCGTGTTACTCAAGCCCTCGCCGCACACGCCGCGCACCTCGCGGCGCATGCAAGTACTGTGGAAGGAAGCAGGACTGCCCGAATCGGTCTTTCAGGTGGTCGAGGGCGGTGTGGAGTCGAGCCGCGCCTTGGTGGATTCCTGCGACATGGTCTTCTTCACGGGCAGCGTCGCGGCGGGGCGCGAGATCGCGGCGCGCGCGGGCCAGCGCTTGATCCCGTGCGTGGCCGAGTTGGGCGGTAAATCCGCGATGATCGTGCTGGCGGATGCCGATGTGAGGGCGGCGGCCCGAGCGGCCGTGTGGGGCGCGTTCGCCGGGGCCGGACAGGTGTGCGTCCGCGTCGAGCGCGTGTTCGTCGAGGCGCCCGTGGCCGAGGAGTTTGCTGGTCTGGTCGCCGCCGAAACCAAGAGCCTGCGCCTGGGCACCGAAGACGCCGACGTGGGACCATTGTCGTTGCCGTCCCAGGTCGAACGCTGTCGCGCCCAGGTCGCCGACGCCATCGCTCGTGGTGCGCAGGTGATCGCGGGTGGGGGCGAGCCGGTGGGCATGAACTTTCCTCCCACCGTGCTCGACCGCGTAGAGGCCGCAGCCGCGGTCGCGGTCGAGGAAACCTTCGGCCCGGTCTTGCCCATCCTACGCGTGACCGACGCCGAGGAAGCTATCCGCCTAGCGAACGCATCGTCATTCGGTCTGTCCGGCAGCGTGTGGTCGCGGGACGCAGCCCACGCGCGGGACATCGCGCGGCGGATCGAGGCTGGCAGTCTGTGCATCAACGATGTGCTGGTGAATTACTTCTTCGTCTCCGCGCCCCTTGGAGGGACGAAAGCGAGCGGCCTCGGCTTCCGTCACGGCCCCGAAGCCTTGCGGCAGTTCTGCTATCCGCAGACCATCGTCGAGGACCGGCCGCTGGCGCAACCGCTCGCCGCCTGGGTGCGCCGCCAGCTCGGCTTCCCCTACCGCCAGCGCGTGCTCACCGTCTTGCGCTGGCTGCTCAAGGCGATCTACCGATGAGCGAGACGGCGTTCGCCGTCGACGCGCGCTTTGATTTCATCGTCGTCGGCTCGGGCTTTGGCGGCAGCGTGGCGGCCCTGCGCCTGGCGGAGAAGGGCTACCGCGTGCTCGTCGTCGAGGAGGGCAAGCGCTGGCGGCCCGAGCAATTCCCCCAGAGCAACTGGAACCTGCGCAAGTCTTTCTGGCTGCCGCGCCTGGGCTGTCACGGCATCCAGCGACTCGACTGGCTGGGTGACGTCATGGTGCTGGGTGGGGCGGGCGTGGGCGGCGGGTCGCTGGTCTACGCCAACACCCTCGTCGTGCCGCCAGCCGAGGTCTTCGCGCGAGGCTGGCCCAGCGCCGANNTGGCCGGCCGAGGAGCACCTGCGCGATTTCGCGCGCACGCTCGGACGCGAAGACCATTTTTCGCAGCCCGAGGTCGGCATTCTCTTCGGCGGCAAAGGCGGCGAGAGCGTCGCCGACCCGTACTTCGACGGCCGCGGTCCCGCGCGTTCGACCTGCCAGCTCTGCGGCGGCTGCATGGTCGGCTGCCGGCACGACGCCAAGAACACCCTGGACAGGAATTACCTCTATCTCGCGGAGAAGCTGGGCGCGCGCATCTTGCCCGAAACCCGCGCGATGGGCATCGCGCCGGACGGGGAGGGCGGCTATGTCGTCCACACCCGGCGTTCGCTCGGCTGGTCGTCGCAGCCGCAGCGCAGGCTGCGGGGGCAGAACGTCATCGTGGCGGGCGGTGCGCTGGGCACCGTCGAGCTCTTGCTCGCCTGTCGGACCACCGGCAGTTTGCCGAACCTCTCGCCGACGCTGGGACACTTCACGCGCACGAACAGCGAAATCATCTGTGGCGCGCGCAGCCGCGCGGCCGGCGTCGACCATTCCCAGGGCATCGCCATCGCCAGCGACCTGCAGGCCGACCCGGACACCCATATCCAGATCGTACGCTACCCCCGCGGCTCCGACGTGATGGGGTTGCTCGGCACCCTCGCCGTCGAGGGGGCCGGCCGCGTGCCGCGCGTCTTGCGCTGGGTTGGCCAGTGCCTGCGCCACCCCGTCGATTTCTTGCGCAACCTGTGGCCTCTCGGCTGGGCGACGCGGACCGTGGTCGTGCTGGTCATGCAATCGCTCGACAATGCTCTCACCCTCGTGCGCACGAAGCGGCGTTGGTGCGGGCGAGGCCTGCGCAGCCGTCGACCGGCCGGCGCGCCCCCGATCCCGACGTACTTGCCCATCGCCAACCGGGCGGCCCGGCATATTGCGCGCGGCATGGGCGGCTTCGCGCTCAATGCCATCAACGAAGTTGCCCTCGGGGTGCCCATCACCGCGCACATTCTCGGTGGCGCTCGCATGGCGGAATCGCCCGCGCAAGGCGTGGTCGATGGCGCCTGCCGCGTGTTCGGTCGTCCTGGGCTGTGGGTGGTGGACGGCGCCGCGATTCCCGTCAACCTGGGCGCGAATCCCAGTCTGACCATCGCGGCCCTGGCCGAGCACGCCATGGCGCAGATTCCAGCGAAGGGTTCGCCGTAGCGGGGCGAGGCCACTGTCGGCACTCGCTTGCACAACTCGCTGTGAGCGTGGGCAGCTGCTTTCGCGTTCTCGCGCCAGAGCTCTTGCCGCCGGTGGTACAGTAGGAAACGCATGCGCGAAGCAGCTGACCAGCGGCAAAAACGCCACGCCTCCCGCGACGCAAGGGCAGGGACCTGGGTCTTCGATTTCACCCCGCTCTGCCACCCTTTGTGGTGGGCGGCGCTCGGCCTCTTGCTCGTCAACGACAACCTGCTCAAGGACGCGGGCATCGTGCCGGCATGGTGAGTGGCAAGCTGACACGCCCCGCGCCGCTCGGCGCGCGCGAGTTGCTGACGCGGATTCTCGATCAGCCGAATCTGGTCGCGGCGATCGAGTCGCTGCCGGCGCCGGCGCTCGGCAAGCTCATCAACCACTTCGGGCTGGAGGACGCGGGCGAGATCGTCGCGCTGGCCACCACCGACCAAATCCGGCGCATCTTCGACGACGATCTCTGGCGTAGCGAACGGCCAGGCAAGGACGAGGCTTTCGATGCGGACCGCTTTGCCCTATGGCTGGAAGTCATGCTGGAGGCGGGCGAGGAGTTCGCCGCGAACCGTCTAGCCGACCTGCCCGAGGATCTGGTCACGCTCGCGCTGCAGAAACAGGTGCTGGTCATCAACATCGAGGAGATGGCCGTCGCGATGTCGAACCGCCAGTCGGACGACGACGCCATGCTGGAAAAGGCGCTGGAGAGCTGTCTGTGCGAGGAGATCGGCGAGTACCGGATCATTTCGCGCCGGCACGCGGGCTGGGATGCCATTCTCTCGGTGCTGCTCGCCCTCGACCGCGACCACCACGACTACCTGGCGCGCATGCTCGACCGCTGTTGCTACGCGGCCGCGGAGTACATCGAGGAAAACGGCGGGCTCTACCACGTGCTCACCTACGAGGAGATGCTCGAAGCGGACGCCGCGGCCGAGCGCGAAGACCGGCGGGCCGAGGAAGGCTACATTCCCCCGTCGAGTGCGGCGAGCTTCCTGGCCCTGGCGCGGATCACCGGGCTGGCCGAAATCATCCGGTCGACGGAGCGCGATCCCATCACGAAAGCGTATTTTCGTGGTCTGCGCACGCAGGCGAGCGCACCAGCCACGCGCGCGCAGGCGAAAGGCGCGGAGCCTGCCGTGGATCCGGCCGGTGCCCGCGAGGCGGCCAGGCTGGTCGAGCTGCTGCGCGACGCGGAGGTGCTACCCAAGGCGCAGGCGATGGCCCTGCTGGCATCGCCCCAGGAAGGGGACAGGGGCGAAGACGAGGGGATTCTTGGCCCGGCGATGCGGCGGTTGGCCGCGCGCGCGGCGGGCGACCACGCCCGGCGGATGGAAGAGCTCGCCTTCCTCGCCAACGTTCTCGCCGCCGGCTGCAGTATCGAGGGGCGTGCCATGCGGCCGGCCGAAGCCGCCCGCGCCGCCGTGGCGGTCTGCGACCTCGGGCTCGATCATCTCGTCGAAGGCGAGGCCAAGACCGTGGACGGCGCGCTGGCCGAGGGCGCCGACAAGCTCTTTCGCGTCGGCTGGCGGCTCCTCGCGCAGGAGGTGGCTGGCCCGGCCGCGCGCAAGCTCGAAGCGATCCTCGTGCAGGCCCGCGGTAAAGATGGCGCGGTCGACCAGGCCCTGGCGCGCGCCGTCGCCGCTCTGCATTCCGCGCTCGCCGCGGGCAAGCCCTGGACCGCCAGGAACAAGCTGGCAGTGCTGCGGGAGCTGGGCGAGCCGGCGGCGGCGACCGCGCTTTTGTCCCTCATCGACGAGTGTCCCCACCTGGGCGGGGTCTTGACCGGGACCGCCAGCGCCAGAAAACCCGGTGCGGCCGGGGAGCTCGAATTCATCTCGACCGGCGAGCAACTCCGGTCGGTGAAGGCATTCCTCCGACAGGCGTAGCAAACCAACCGTGCTATCTTGGAAATCCTACGAAATGGATGACTTGGACGAGAAGACAGGCGAGACACTCGCGCGTTTCCGCTTTGATCCGCTCGTCTTCGCCAGGCTGCGCGCATCGCTTGCCGATTCGGCCGGTGCGGCCTTCGCCGGCCGGCTGGACGGCGAGCTCGGCCTACCCCGGGCTGGGGATCTGACCGAGTTGCCTGCGCTCGATTCGAGGGAGGGCAGGGAACTGGCGGCCCTTGGCCGGGAGGCGCTAGCCGCCGGCGAGGTTGGCGTGGTCGTGCTCGCGGGCGGCATGGCCACTCGCTTCGGCTCTGTGGTCAAGGCCATCGTCGAGGTGGTGCCGGGGCAGTCCTTCTTGCGGCTCAAGCTGGCCGATGTCGAGCACGCGGCCGCCGGATGCAAAGTCTCCGTCTTTCTCATGGCCAGTCACGCCACCAGCGACGTGCTCCGCCGCGCGGTGGGCGAGTTGGTTTTTCCCAAGGCGCCGGTCGAGATTCTGGAGCAGTCGGTGACCCTGCGCCTCACTCCCGCGGGCGAGTTGTTTCGCGAGGCTTCGGGGCGGCCCTCGCTCTGCGCGACGGGGCACGGCGATCTTCTGCCGACCCTGCGCAACTCGGGCGCGCTCGCACGATTTCGGCGGGCGGGTGGCCGCATGCTCCTGGTCTCCAACGTCGACAACCTCGCCGCGACCCTCGACGCCCGCGTGCTCGGCGCGCACTGCCGCGGCGGCAAGGCCGTGACCGTGGAAATCGTGCCCAAGATGTCCGGCGATCGCGGTGGCATTCCCGCCCGGGTCGGCGGTCACCTGCAAATCGTCGAGGAATTTCGCCTGCCCGCCGCTTTCGACAGCGCGCGCGTGCCGTTCTTCAACACCAACACCTTCGTGCTCGACGCCGAGGCTATCGACCGCGAATTCGACCTCGACTGGTTCCTGATTCGCCGCAAGGTCGATGGCGCGGAAGTCGTGCAAGCCGAGCGCCTGCTCGGGCAGGTGACCGCCCTGCTACCTACGCAGTTTCTCGTCGTTCCTCGCCAAGGGCGCGAGGGCCGCTTTCTACCCGTCAAGGACCGCGAGGAGCTCCAGATGCGCATGCCGGAGATTCTCGATCTGCTACGCGCGCTCGGGATCTCGGTCGGGGCGCCTGCGTAACCCCTTTTCTGCTACGGTAGTCGTCGGGCATGGCCAGGTATCAGCTTCCCTGAAGACGCATGAAATCGCATCTCGCATGGCGCATCACCCGATGGGTGCCGTCTTGGGCGGCATCGTCTCGGCCGTCCTCTGCGAGTTTCTGGGGTCCATCGACGGCAGCGCCGTCGCGGTCGTGATGGCCGCCCTGGGCGCGGTGGTCGGCGCTCCACCCGACGCGATGCTAGCCGCGTCGAGCCAGCGGGCGCCGTAGGCAGCAGCCTCGACTTCGCAGTGGCCACGCTCCGAGCTCATCGTGGAGGGTGGGCCCGGGGCGTGATGGCCGCGCCGAAAACGGCAAAGGCTTGCCGAGGGGGAGATGTCTGCTTACTTGAATCCGAGCGATCCGCCGAGCGAACGCAAGTACTGTTGACCAATCGGGGTTCCTCGCCGATCGACGATGGGAGGCGTGCATTCCCCTGGATCCGGGATGCATCTCCTTGCAGAGCTCCACGCCCGGGATCTAGGTTGCGCGTTGCCGATGTCGATGGCCGTGCGCGCCATCAGCCGAACTCGGGCTCACTTGCCGCAGTACCGCGACTGCTTCGTTCCGTCGAGCGAAGCAACCTCGATGACATCGTCGGCCATGTGAAAATGGTATTTCACGAGTCGAGCGGCGGGCTTCCCATCGACGCGCAGGACATCGCTGAACAGCCCGGCTGGATTCCAGTCGAACTTGGCCCAATCGCCCACGATGCCTGGCTGACCGGGATCCCCGCCACAGTGCTTCCATTGGTTGAAGACCATTCGACAGTCCCTGGCATAGACAACGATCGCCAGAAGCACGACAACAATTCCCAACGCGCGGATGAGCTTCTGCATCTTCTAGCGCCTCCCTGCCGTCGTATTCTGGGGACGGCGGCCACCCTTGTCGAGAATCAGTGCGCCGAGGATCGATTCGCCGCCTCGACCCGCGCTGCCGCCCACGCTCTGCGGTCTTGCATTGGCTGGAGCTCCACCGCGCTCTCGGCCTTGCTCTTGGCCAACTCGGCGTCGGCCGCGGCTAGCTCTTTCGCGGCGGCCTCACGGTCGACGTCCTTGCCGTGCTCGCCGCGATTGACGAGCACGTCGATCTTGTCGCCGTCGGGGACGCGGGCGACCTGCAAGATGCCATCGCCGACGGCCAGGTACTTGGTGCCTTCCTTGGTGCGGTAGCTGAGCACGCCGGGCTTGAGCACGGACATGAAGGGGATGTGGCCGGGCAGCACGCCGAACTCGCCGAGCACGCCGGGCGCTACGAGCTCCTCGGCCTCGATCTGGACCAGGTAACCGCGCGGGGTGGTGACCGTCAGGTGCATGGAAGATTCGCTACTCCTCTTTGGCCATCTTCTCGGCGCGGGCGCGCACGGAGTCGATGCCGCCCATCATGAAGAAGGCTTGCTCGGGGATGTCGTCGCACTTGCCGTCGATGATCTCCTTGAAGCCGCGCACGGTGTCCTTGATCTCGACGTACTGGCCCTGCTGGCCGGTGAAGGTCTCGGCCACGTGGAAGGGCTGCGACAGGAAGCGNNGATGGCGATGATGTCGACCAGCTCCTTGTTGCGCTGGAGAATCTTCTGCACCTGGCGCGCGACCGCGTAGTGCTCCATGCCGACCACGTCGGGCGAGAGAATGGTCGAGGTCGAATCCAGTGGATCGACGGCGGGGTAGATGCCGATGGCCGCGATGTCGCGCGAAAGCACCGTGGTGGCGTCGAGGTGGGCGAACGCGGTGGCGGGCGCCGGGTCGGTGAGGTCGTCGGC
>PNBO01000419.1:310-2350 GCA_003136095.1 Myxococcales bacterium | reverse complement strand
ATGAAGAGCATCACGTCCTGGCCTTCCTCGTCGCGGAAGTACTCGGCAACGGTCAGCGCCGACAGACCCACGCGGGCGCGGGCTCCCGGCGGCTCGTTCATTTGACCGTAGATGAGCGCGGCCTTGGAGATGACCGGCTCGCCGGTGGACAGCTTCGAGTGAGTCATCTCGTCGTAGAGGTCGCGGCCCTCGCGGGTGCGCTCGCCGACGCNNAGGCCGATCTTGCCGCCGCGGCGGTAGGGAGCGAGCAGGTCGACGACCTTGATACCGGTTTCGAACATCTCGACCTTGACCGACTGGTCGACGAACTTGGGGGCCGCGCGATGGATGGGCAGGAACTTGGTGGCGCCCACCGGGCCGCGCTCGTCGACTGGCCTGCCCACGACGTTGACGATGCGGCCGAGTACCTCCTTGCCGACTGGCATCATGATGGGCGCGCCGGTGTTGGTCACGGGCATGCCACGCACCAGGCCGTCGGTCGAGTCCATGGCCACGCAACGCACGGTTCTCTCGCCCAGGTGCTGCGCGACCTCGATGACGAGGTTGTCGGGCTGGTCGTCGATGGCGGGGTTGCTGACCGCGAGGGCGATGTTGATCTCGGGCAGGTCGGCGCCGCCGAACTCGACGTCGACGACGGGGCCGATGACCTGAACGATTCTTCCTTGCTGGGTGCTGGTGACGGTAGGCATGGCTTCATTCCTCGCGGCTATCCCTTGAGAGCCTCGGCGCCTCCCACGATCTCCATCAACTCCTTGGTGATGGAGGACTGGCGGGCGCGGTTGTACTGGAGGGTCAGACGGTCGATCATTTCCTTGGCGTTCTTGGTGGCGTTTTCCATCGCGGTCATGCGCGCGCCGAATTCGGAGGCGATCGACTCGAGCAGGGCGCGGTGGAGCTGGGTCTCGATAAACAAGGGCAGGACGTAGTCGAGGATCTGGTTCTTGCCCGGCTCGTAGAGGAACTCCGAGCCGCCGGCGTCGGTGGCGGTCGCCATGGCGGGGATGGGCAAGAGCGGTTCGACGACGGGCCGCTGGGAACCGACGGACTTGAACTGGTTGTAAACCAGCAGCACGGCGTCCACCGTGCCGTTCAAGAATTCGTCGGTGACCGCCGCGGCCAGCTCCTTGCCGCGCGCGAGCGCGGTGTCGCCGACCGCGCCGGGCAGATCGCGGGTCATGTTGAGCTTGCGCCGCCGGAAATAGTCGCGGCCCTTGCGGCCCACGACCTCGTAGCGACACTCGTCGATCTCGCCAGAGCGCGATTTTTCCTCGGCGTGGCGCTGGGCGGTCCGGCACAGGTTGGAATTGAAGCCGCCGCACAGACCGCGGTCGGAGGTGATGACGACCAGGGCGATGCGCTTGACCTGACGCCGCTGAAGCAGGGGATGCGCCTCGGCGTCCGTGGCCCGGGCCAGCTCGGCCGTGATGTCGGCCATCGTCTGGGCGTAGGGGCGGGCGGCGACGACGGCGTCCTGGCTGCGGCGCAATTTGGCCGCGGCCACCATCTTCATGGCGCTCGTGATCTTCTGCGTCGATTTCACCGACGCGATCCGGAGCCGGACTGCCTTGAGCGATGGCATGAAACTCCCCGACTACTTGGCCTGCGGATGGAAGATCTTGCCGAACTCGGTGAGCACGGCGCGCATCTTCTCGGCCAGACCGTCGAAGGCCTTGCCGTCCGCGCCCTTCTTGGCCAGCTCGCGCATGTCCTCGGCTTTGTTCTTGTCGACGAAGGCATAGAGCTCGCGCTCGTAGCGGCCGAGCGACTCGACCGGGTAGGCATCGATGAAGCCGTTGGTCGCCGCGAAGAGGATGAGGACCTGCTTCTCGACGGGCAGGGGCACGTACTGGTCCTGCTTGAGGAGCTCGGTGATGCGCGCCCCGCGCGCGAGCTGCTGCTGCGTGGCCTTGTCGAGGTCGGAGCCGAACTGGGCAAAGGCGGCGAGGGCCCGGTACTGGGCCAGCTCGAGGCGCAGCTTGCCGGCGACTTTCTTCATGGCGGCGATCTGGGCCGCGCCGCCGACGCGGCTGACCGAGATGC
>PNBO01000419.1:0-260 GCA_003136095.1 Myxococcales bacterium | reverse complement strand
GCTTCGCGTCCCGGCGGACGGCGCAGGAGCAGCGAGAGCTGGCGGTAGGCCACGGCTTGCTTCGACAGGTCGTCGTAGATGATGAGGGCGTGGCGGCCGCTGTCGCGATAGTGCTCGGCCATGGTGACGCCGGAGTAGGGGGCCAGGTACTGGAGAGGCGCCGATTCGGCCGCTGTCGCCGACACGACGGTGGTGTACTCCATGGCCCCGTGCTCGCGCAGCTTGTCCACCACCGAGGCCACCGTCGACTGCTTCTGGCC
>PNBO01000182.1 GCA_003136095.1 Myxococcales bacterium | reverse complement strand
CCCTTTTGCTCACCCAAGTGGTAAGGATGTTAGATTCAGTGAATGAGGGTGGCGGCCCCAAATCGATGGACTTGGACCGTCATCTTGGTCGAAGTTATCGGTCCTCCAGATCTTCCCCTGCTGCAATTGCCTGCAATTGCACGTGTTTGCCCGATGGCTCGAATACTGCTGTGGGTNNGACTTCAAGAAAGCTGAAGGCTCCGTAGAGAAGCTCTACGGCGTCATCCAGGAGAAGGTAGGCGATACCAAGGAAGCGATCCGAACAAAGCTCGACAAGCTCCACGCGCAACCGAAGAATGGCTCGTGTTGTGGATAGGCAACCCGGCCGAGCATTCAAATCACAAGAACCATTCTTAGAAGGAAGAGGTGACCCACGTGGCGGTGTGGCTGGCCATGCCGGAGGCAGATGGGCGGATGGACACTGGCAGCGGGCATTGGCCTGCGCTCGAGAAGAACCGATGACGTCGATGGCTACGTCCTCCTCCGCTCCCCCGCGCACGGTCCTGGCCGTGATCGTCAGCCACAAGAGCTCGGAGTTGGTGAAGAACCTGCTCGCCTCGTTGGCGCATGAGCGGCCGGCCGAGGCGGCCCACGGCATCACGCTGCGGGCTGTGGTCATCGACAATGCCTCAGACGACGCCGGACCGATTCAACGCGCGGTTGTCGCCGCCGGACAGGGGGACTGGGTCACTGTCATCTCTGCGGCCAGGAATGGCGGTTTCGCCTACGGCAACAACGTCGGCTTTCGCCATGGATTCGCCCAGGCCACGGTCCCCGACTTCTTCTACCTGCTCAATCCCGATACCGAGGTAAGGGGCGGAGCCATTGGCGCCCTGGTGGATTTCTTCGACCGTCATGCCGACGCGGGCATCGCCGGCAGCAGCCTGGAGTTTGCGGATGGACGCCCGTGGCCCTTTGCCTTTCGCTTTCCCAGCCTGCTCGGCGAGCTCGACCACGGTTTGCGGCTGGGACTGATGACCCGGTTGCTGCGCAACCACATCGTAACCAGGCCCATGGGCAGCGTTCCCGAACCGGTGGACTGGATGCCGGGCGCGTCCATGATGGTTCGGCGCAAGGTCATCGAGGACGCTGGCGGGATGGACGAAGCCTACTTCCTCTATTACGAGGAGACGGACTACTGCCGCAAGGTCAAGGCGGCTGGCTTCACCATCTGGTACGTCCCGGAGAGCCGGGTCATGCACATTGGCGGGCAAAGCACGGGGGTCACGACCCAGCCAGAGGTGCCCCGGCGATTGCCTGCCTACTGGTACGAATCGCGACGCAGGTACTTCGCCAAGAATCACGGCGTGCCCTACGCCATGGCAACGGATGCCGTCCTCCTCCTCGCGCATCTCCTCGGGCACGCCAAGGAACGGTTGAAAACACAGCGTCACGCCGAGGTTCCGTATTTCGCGCGCGATGTCCTTCATCACAGCGTGCTTCGCAAGGCAAACCGGACGCTTGTCCCGGCCCGGGAGTGGAAGCCAAATCAGGATTCCAAGTAGCGATCGCCCGGATGCGGAAGGACGCCGGCATGACATAGAATACGTCCGCAACTGGAATCTGCTTCTCGATCCGAGGATCATCTTCTTGACGATCTTCGGCGCCAAGAGCGTCTTGAACTGCGCCTAGGGTACTTTCTTCGGAGATGCTCGAGGCCATCGCGGTCATTGGCACTCACGCGCACGTTCGCGTGCACATTGAAACCGGCGACCTCCGCGCATCGCTTGCCTATGATCGCGGCCTCGGTATCCTCGCCGGTACCTCACCAGACCCAATACGCGGCAGCCTCGGCGCGGACCCGTCGCGAAAAGGCCTTGCACGGAGGCATTGGCCAAATGGTCGAGGGTCACCTGCTGGTCCTCGTCCTCCCCCCTAAGCTGCCCCAGGTGGCGCGTCACCTTCCGGCATACAGCACGCGCCAGGCGCGCAGTTTCCTCGTCGCTGGGCGCGGGCAGCGGGTGAAACAGCATGCTTCCTTGTATCGTTCGACAGAGCAAAGTCGTTTCGGGACCATGGCGCTCATACGCGCCCGCGGTCCCGCGGATGTGACAGCTTGCTGCTGGTTGCGTGGAAGGCACCAGCAGAAGTTCTCGGCAACGAGGCAATACTGGTTGCTAGGGAAACGCAGCATTCGGCATTCGAGACCAGCTTCGCAAGCCGGTGCGTGACAGCGCCACTTTCACGCCAAGGTGGTCCCCGGCGCGCGCTGAGCCCGCTGAAAAGGGAAGCCGCTCAGGCCGCGGGCGACAGGCCGAGCGTCCGCTCCCCCGGACGCCCCTTTCCCATAGGCGACAGCGCTACGTCGCTACCCCGCGCTTGCCCATTTTCGAATCCAAATACCAGATGCCGCCGCCCTGCTCGCCCACGGCCTTCAACTGGTCGAGGATCTGGCCGACATTCGACTCCTCTTCGATCTGCTCGGTGACGTACCACTGCAGGGCGATCTCGCTGGCGTAGTCCTTCTCGGCGCGCGACAGCTCGAAGAGGGCGTTGATCCTTCCCGTGATGCCTTTCTCGTGCTCGAGGATCTGCTCGAACACTTGGGTGATGCCGCCGAACTCCGAGGGGGGCGCGGCGATGGCGGCCAGGGCCAGGCGGCCGCCGCGGTCGACCACGAACTCGAACAGCTTCATGGCATGCTTCGTCTCTTCCTGCGCCTGCACGCGCAGCCAGTGCGCGAAGCCGCGGAAGCTCCGGCCTTCGCAATGCGCGCTCATGGCCAGGTAGAGCTGCGCCGAGTGCTGTTCCAAGGTGATCTGTGCGTTGAGTGCGTCCTGAATCTTCTTTCCGATCATGGTTGGGTCCTCCTGTATGGCCCGCGTGCGGAGCCTGCCGGCTTTGCCGGCAGCGAAGCGTCGCGGGAGGGTTTGGGAACCCTCTCAGGGTTCCCATCAGAATCAACTGCGGATGCGATCTTCGAAGGCGGTGAGCGCGGCCTTGGCGCCCTCGCCCATGGCGATGACGATCTGCTTGAAGGGCACGCTGCTCACGTCACCGGCGGCGTAGATCCCCGCCTTGCTCGTGCGGCAGCGCTCGTCGATGACGATCTCGCCCATGCGGTTGACGGTCACCAGGTCCTTGGCCAGGGCGCTGTTGGGCACCAGGCCGATCTGGACGAAGACACCGTCGAGCGCGACCTCGTGGATCTTCTCGGTCGGCCGGTCTTGATAGCGCAGGGCCGTCACGGTCTGGCCGTTGCCCACGACCTCGGTGGTGCGCGCGTTGGTCACGATGGTGACGTTCGGCAGGCCGCGCAGGTTGCGCACGAGCACCTCGTCGGCCTTGAGCTGCTCGGAGAACTCGAACAGGGTCACATGGCTGCAGATGCCGGCCAGGTCGATGCCGGCCTCGACGCCGGAGTTGCCGCCGCCGATCACGGCAACGCGCTTGCCCTTGTAGAAAGGCCCGTCGCAGTGCGGGCAGAAGGCCACGCCGCGCCCCAGGTAGTCCTTCTCGCCAGGCACGCCCAGCTCGCGCCATTTCGCGCCGGTTGCGACGATGAGCGCGTCGGCGTGCAGGATCTCGCCACCTTGCAAGCGCACTTCCTTCTGCTTGCCGTGTTCGAGAATCTGCTCGACCTTGCGATTGTCGAGCAGGTCGATGGTGTAGGCGCGCAGGTGCTTCTCGATATCCGCGGCCAGGCGCCGCCCCTCGGTGTAGGGCACCGAGATGAGGTTCTCGATGCCGACGGTTTCCTGCACCTGGCCGCCCAGCCGTTGCGCNNCCCGCTGGCCCGCCGCCCAGCACCACCACGTCGTAGTGTTGCGGCGGCTGCGCGACCGCATCGGTGGCGGCCTCGCGCCCGAGCACGCCCTCGAGGGTTTCCAAGAGCTCGGCGAAGTTGGCCCGCCCGACGTGCACGATCGTGACACCGTTCACCACGGCGGGCACCCCCTGGATGCCCAGCGATTCGATATCCGCCTCGGCCAGCTCGCCGTCGATCATCTCGTGACGAAAATCCACGTGGATGAGCGCCATCTGGTTGAGCGCCTGGACCACGTCCGGGCAATTGGTGCAACTCAGCGACACGTAGGTGCGCAGGCGCACCGGTCCCTTGAGCGCACGCACCCGGCGCCGCACGCCCTCGTCGGGCAGCTTACCCTTGCCGTCGGCGTTAAGCAGGGCGACGATGAGCGAGGTGAACTCGTGCCCGCCGGGCACCCCGCGAAAGCGGATGCCGGTGGCCTTGCCGTCGCGCAGGACATCGAACTGCACGCCCGGCACGGCTTCGTCAACCTCGACGAGGGTAATCTTCTCGCTGCACCCGGCGACGTCGGCGAGCAATTCGCGCAGCTCTTCCCGCTTGGGATGATCGCCGGCGTAGAGCGCCAGCGTGAGGGAGGAGGAGAGCGTCGCGAAGTGAGACGTCAGTTGTTCCCGGATGCCTTGGTCCAGCATGAGTGCTCCAGAGCGAGAGGTGGAATGGGAATATGGAAAAAGCCGATCCGGGATGGTCGATCCAGGATCGGCAAGGGTTGCAAACGGAGGTAGAAATCAGATCTTGCCGACCAGGTCGAGGCCGGGCTTCAAGGTCGCGGCGCCCGGCGTCCACTTGGCGGGGCAGACCTCACCGTCGTGGGTGGCCACGAACTGCGCCGCCTGGATCTTGCGCACCAGCTCCTCGGCATTGCGGCCGATGCCGGTGTCGTGGATCTCGGCGATCTTGATCTTGCCCACGGGGTTGACCACAAAGCTTCCGCGATAGGCCATCCCGTCGGCGTCGATGTACACGCCAAAAGCGCGGCTCAAGGCGCCCGTCGGATCGGCAAGCATGGGGAACTTGATCTTCTTGATGGTGTCCGAGGCGTCGTGCCACGCCTTGTGCACGAAATGGGTATCGGTGCTGACCGAGTAGACCTCGACCCCCATGCCCTTCAGCTTGTCGTACTTGTCGGCCATGTCGCCGAGCTCGGTCGGGCACACGAAGGTAAAGTCGGCTGGGTAGAAGAAGAAGACCGACCACTTGCCCTTGAGATCGGCGTTGGTCACGGTCTTGAACTTGCCGTCGTGGAAGGCCTGGACGCTGAATTCCGGAATCTGAGAGTTGATGATGCTTGCCATGGAGGCTCCTTTTCCCTTTCCCGCTCTAGGATGCAGGAATCTAGCCCGAGGTTGCAGATTGCGTAACAATCTTGTGGGTAACCGCTTCGTGCAGCAGGGCACAAGTCCGCTACCATCGGGCCGTGGCCGCCGGCACGCCCCGCTCGCGCCTCTTGCTTTTCGCCGGCTCTATTCCGCCCAGGGCGTGCCGTGGGGGTTCTTCCCTATCGCCATCATGCTGCGACTAGCCGGGCTGCGGCTCGAGCCCGCGGCTCTCGGCGAGATAGCCAGCATCGCCTTGCTGCCGTGGGTCGCCCAACCCCTGCTCGGCCCCCTCGTGGATCGCGTCTCCTTCGGCCGCTTCGGCCGGCGGCGCCCCACTATCCTGATTTCCGAGTTGGGAATGGCGCTTTCGCTTTTCGCGCTGTCGTTCGCCGATCCGGTAACGAGCCTCTCCCTCTTCGGCGTGCGGCTTGTGAGCGAGGATCTTTCAGTTTTTTCCGGTGGCTGTGTCACAATCATCGCGAAAATTGCTGTCATTTCGTCGCGGAGGCCCCATGAGAAACATCACCTGCCTTGCCCTGGTTGCGCTGGCTGCGGCTTGCGGCAGTTCCGCCACTTCCTCGCCTGACGCCGCAGGGCCGGGACCGGACACCAAGCAGGTGCAGCCCTGCGACCGCGCGGTCGCGCTGTGCGCGAAGCTCGAGGCATGCGCTCCCTTCCTCCTCGCGGCCGCTTACGGCGACGTCACCGGATGCACCGATCGCCTGCTCAAGGTGTGCACGGCGCAGTCCCAGTCCGACGGTAGCGGCATGACCCCGGCCAACATCCTCGCCTGCGAGGCCGCCCTCGCCACCGCCACCTGCAACGACGTCTTCGCCAACAACGTCTCCGGCTGCGTCTTCCACGGCACCTATGCCGACGGCGCCACCTGTGGCGATAGCAGCCAGTGCGCGAGCGGCTTCTGCAGCCACGGCGGTATCCTGTGCGGTGTGTGCACGGCCAAGGGCGCGGCCGGCGCGGCCTGCCCCTCGGGCAGCAACGACGAATGCCAGACCGGCCTGGTGTGCAGCTCGGGCAATGTCTGCGTGGCCCCCGCCGCGGTCGGCGCCGCCTGCGACGACACCACGGCGCCCTGCCTGATCGGCTCGTTCTGCACCTCGGCCAAGACCTGCGCCCTAACCGTCCCCGTCGGCCAGGAGTGCCCGGGCTTCTACATCAATCTCGGCGATGGAACCCTGTGCCTCGGCAAGAGCACCGCGGCCAGTCCCCAGCTTGCCGCCAAGTTCGGCACCGCCGGCAAGGGAGAAATCTGCGGGCTGGCGCCCGGCAACGGGTTGCCGGCGACCCTATGCGCCCCCGGGAGCGTCGCCGCGTGCACGCAAACCGCCGACGGCATCTTGTTGTTCAACATCCCGACCAAGGGCCTTTGCGCCGCGCTCCGAGATGACGGCTACACCTGCACGGCCAGCAGCGCCTGCATGGCGGGCGCCCAGTGCATCGCGGGCACTTGCCAGATCCCGTCGGGCCGCTACTGCATGTAGATTGTGTCTAGTTGCAGTACATCTTCTTGATCTTGTTACCGGCGTGGGTGGCAACGCGCTGGCCGCGGTCTTGTGGTTGAGCCAGGACGAAGGGCGATTTCCATGTCTCGATTCGTGACCGACCATGTATCGTCAGGCAAGAAGGAGCTCATTTCGTGAAGTCAGGTAGCAAGCTGGAACGCGTCCTCGCGAGCGGGCAGTTCGCCGTGACCGCCGAGGCTGGTCCGCCCAGGGGCAGCCAGGCCGAGGTCATGCTCAAGAAAGGCGACCTGCTCAAGAGCGCGTGCGACGCCGTGAACGTCACCGACAACCAGATCGCCATGGTGCGCATGTCCAGCCTTGCCGGCTGCGTGCTGCTGCAACAGGCCGGCGCCGAGCCAGTCTTGCAGTTGGCCATGCGCGACCGCAACCGCCTGGCCCTCCAGGCCGACGTCCTTGGGGCGGCGGCCCTGGGAATTCGGAACGCGCTCTGTCTGGCCGGCGACCATCAGCGATTGGGCAACCATCCCTCGTCGATGGGCGTCTACGACATCGACCCGATTCACCTCATCCAGGCGATCAAGGCCCTGCGCGACGAGCGCCGCCTCATGAACGGCCAGAGCATCTCCGGCGAGGTCCCCATGTACATCGGCGCCGTCGCCAATCCCACCGTCGATGCCACGGGCTTGGGCCTCCTCGGTCTGAGGAAGAAGATCGCGGCGGGCGCGGACTTCATCCAGACGCAGGCCGTCTTCGATCTGGCGGGGTTCCGCGCTTGGATGGAGCAGGTGCGCGCGCAAGGCCTGCACGAGAAGGTCCACATTCTGCCCAGCGTCCTGCCCATCAAATCGCTCGATATGGCCCGCCGCATGCGCGAAGGCATTCCCGGTCTGCGCATTCCGGAAGAGCTGATTGTGCGCATGGAGAAGGCGCCCGACGCCAAAGAGGTCGGTCTCCGCTTCTCCGTCGAGCTGATCGAGCAGCTGCGCGGCACCCCAGGCGTTCGCGGTGTCCACGTCATGGCCGTCGCCTGGGAAGACATCGTCCCGCGAATCGTCAAGGAAGCCGGGTTGTTGCCACGGCCGGCGTGAAACACTACGCAAGAGCTCACTTGGCAAAATGACCGAGGAGACCACTTCCACCAACAGCTTCAGCTCCTCATCGACCGACTCTTCGGCGCCAAGAACCTTCGGCGCCTCGCAAGATTGACGGGCCAATGAGGCGTGGATGCCCGAAGTGTTGTGCCCCGTGAGCCTGGATCGACTACAATAATAGAGGTAGGGAGCCATGGATTCGCAACCTGGCATCGGCCGTGGGCCGAACAAGAGAATAACGCGGAGCTGGTATCCGGGCGGGCAGGCTTGTACCAACCGGACAACCAGGCTCGAAGCGGCCACGCCGTACTCAAGCGGGACCTCCGGGCTCGGAGCCGACGTCGGATACTGGGGACGCGTGAACACACAAGGCGAATTCGAGGAAAACTCGGGGTTCCTAGAGCCGTCCCATGCATCTCGCTTCCCATGGCGCTCGCTGTTCGTGGCCATCCGGCGGATCTTGCCTCTCAGCGCCGCGGCCTTGGTGGGCGCGGTCACCGCGCTCGCATGGCAGTCATTCGTGTTTCGGCCGACACAACCCCCTGCTGGCCGGCCAACCCTGCCAATTCCAGCGGCGCAGGCCGCGGCACCGGCGCGAACCTCGACCGCATCGGAAAAACCTCCCGCCGACCCACCTCCGGTCCGCGAGAGCGCTACCGCTTGGGCGGTACCCGCTCCAGCCCGGTCCGCTCCGCAAATGCTGCTGGGCAGACCACGAACTCCATCCGTGAAAGCGAGCCCGGTCCGCGCAGCCAGGCCAGTCGTCACGCCAGCTCAGCGTGGGCCAACTGGCGATCCGGACGCCATCCTGGCGCCAACCTTCATGTAGCGGCGGGAGAGACCATGGCTGACGGCAGGTGTCCTGGCATCGGTAGACGGATCCGGCTGTCCCTGGCTTTCTTTGCGGCGGCTGCGGTCGGATGCAAGAGTGGCGATGCGGTCAACGGCGACACCGCCCTTCCTGATGCGGCGCTCGCGGATGTGGCCGCGCCCGATCGCGCGGCCGAACCCGTCGGTGGTATGGATGACGCCACGAGCGCCGGGGATGGCCCGGCCGGCCCAGCCGCCACGGCCGTTCCCAGCTGCGCCGGCCTGCCCGCGACCTGCGGTCGGTCGGGTGACGAGAGCTGCTGCACGAGCCTCCTCGTTCCGGGTGGGACCTTCTACCGCAACGGCATCGACTACGATACCGCGACGCTGTCCGACTTCTACCTGGACAAGTTCGAGATCACGGTCGGGCGCTTCCGCGCCTTCGTGAACGCGGGCATGGGTACGCAGTCGAGCCCTCCGGCTGCCGGGGCCGGCGCGCATCCGCTCATCGGCGGCTCGGGCTGGGATACGGCCTGGACCGCCAGCCTCCCCGCGGACACGGCGACGCTCAAGTCGCTGCTTGCCGCTGGCAAGTACCCAACCTGGACCGACGCGCCCGCCGAAAACGAGAACCGGCCGCAGAACGACATCAATTGGTATCTCGCATTTGCCTTCTGCGCGTGGGACGGCGGACGCTTGCCGACCGACGCCGAGGCCGACTACGCGGCGGCCGGGGGCGACGAGCAGCGCAAGTACCCGTGGGGCAGCGCCGACGCCGACTACACGATGGCCAGCTACGACTGCATGGGTGACGGCCTCTCCGGATGCTCGGTGACCGACCTAGTCGTGGTGGGCAGCAAGCCCGCCGGCAACGCTCGCTGGGGCCACGCGGATCTGTCCGGCAACATCTGGGAATGGGTGCTCGATTGCTACGGCGAGCTGCAGACACCGTGCAACGACTGCGCGAATCTCTTCGACCCCACGCACCGGATCGACCGAGGCGGGGGCTTCTCCAACGCCGACACGTACCTCGCCCCCGCCTACAACAGCAGCGACTTGGCCCCCAAGCAGGTCGGCCCCGACATCGGCGCCCGCTGCGCGCGCGGCAAGCCGTGAGGATTACCTAACTTCGGCACCTGAGCTCGGGGGGCGGGGCTCCGCGCCTTTCCGTCCTGGCCCTTCACAGCTCCGTCTTTTGGGGTTCCGAGTCGGGATCGACGCCCTTCGGTCGACGAGCGGGAGCGCCCTTCGGCCGGGGAGCGGGAGCGGCAGCGGGAGCGGCCTTCGGTCGATGAGCGCGAGCGGGAGCCGCCTTCGGCCGGGGAGCGGGAGGGTCTTCGCCGAGCTTCTTGCACACGAGCACCTTCTGAGCCGTCTCGCCGTGGCAGTCGCGACAGGACCGCTTGCACTTTGCAGTTGGCGGCTTCCCCGCAGGCTGGTCACTGCAGGCGCACGCCGGCGCACAGCGCGCCGCCTCGTCGCCTACCATCTCGAGACAGCGCTGCGCGAGGTGCGTACGATAGAGTTGGTCCTCCTCTGGCGTCAGATTGGGCAGGTACTGCGCGTAGTCCAGAATATCGGCCCTGCCATCCGTATTGTCCGGGTGGAGCTCCACGCAGCCGGTCAGGAGGTCCACCCGAGCAGCTGCGGGCGACGATTTCATCCTCGCCCGGCTGCGGGCGCACTGCGATTCCGATCTCGTGACGTCGCCGTCTTCGCGCAGAAGCTCGAGCCGATGCCTGACGACCGCGACGGCATCGGGGTGCGCGAGAGCGTAGCTGTCGATCAAGGTCTGCTCCTCCGCGGAGCGGCCGACCAGCCAGAGCAGCCGTCCTTTCACCGCGACCAGTTGCTCCATCTGCGCCAAATCCACTCCCGGGACGTTCATGGCAGCCTCGACCCTGGGCAGGGCATCCTCGATGAACGGCCAGTTGTGGGGATCGAGCTCCGACAGCCGCTTGTACTTCACCCGTCCGCCCTTGCAGGTTTCGCAACTCGTGTCGACAAGCGAAGCCAAGCAGAGATCGGCTATGGCGCGCGCGTAGGCGAAAACCGGCTCGAAGCTCTCCGGGGCGGCCTTGGCCGCCTTGTACTTCTCGGCCAGCTCCGGGTTGCGTAACCTGAGCCCGCCTCCCATGGACTTCACGTCCTGGTCATCGTCATCGGCCCC
>PNBO01000300.1 GCA_003136095.1 Myxococcales bacterium | reverse complement strand
CTGGTGGGGGTCTTTTTCCTGCTCGTCTCGGGCTGCGGCCAGTCGGGCGGTGGCGGCTCGGGCGGCACTTCCGGTTCGGTGGGTAGCGGTGGCGCGTCCAGCACGGGCGGTAGCAGCGGCACCGGCGGTGTGACGGGCACCGGCGGCGTGACCGGCAAGGGTGGTGCGACCGGCACCGGCGGGGCGAACCCGACGGGCGGCACGTCCAGCACCGGCGGTTCGTCGAGCCCGGGCGGCAGCAGCGGCACCGGCGGCAAGATCGGGACTGGCGGCAACTCGGCGACCGGTGGCACAAGTGGCACGGGCGGCACCGCCGGCGTGGGGGGAACAGGTGCAGGCGGCGGCAGCGGTGGAGCAGGCGGGACGGGCACGGCTGGCGCTTCGACCGGCGGCGCGACCAGCCGCGGCGGCACCTCAGGCACGGGTGGGGTGGGTAGCGGTGGCACCGCCGGCGCCGGTGGTGCCCGTACGGGGGGAACGACGGGCGCAGGCGGCACCGCCGCGACCGGCGGCACGACCGGTGGCACAGGCGGCTCGACCGTGGTCGGGGCGACGCCGCCCATGGGGTGGAATTCGTGGAACGCGTTCAATTGCAGCGGCCTCAACGAGACCGTGGTCAAGAGCATGGCGGACGCCTTCATTTCCACCGGCATGAAGGATGTCGGATATCAGTACGTCAATCTGGACGACTGCTGGATGGATGGGCGCGACTCGAGCGGCAAGCTGAAGCCGAGCGCAAGTAAGTTCCCGTCGGGGATTGCCTCGCTCGCCGACTACGTTCACGGCAAGGGCCTCAAACTGGGAATCTACTCGACGCCCAACACGAAGACCTGCGCCGGCCTCTACGGCGGCTACACCGGCGGTGTTGGCAGCGTCGGTAACGAAAAAACCGACGCGCAAACCTGGGCCTCGTGGGGCGTCGACTACCTCAAGTACGACAAATGCCAAGGGGCCATGAGCGGATTCGCCGTGATGCGCGACGCACTCAAGGCCACCGGTCGTCCCATCTTCTACAGCATTAACCCGGCGGACCAAGGTCCCTATTGCAGCCCGACGAGCTGCTCGATCGACCTGGTTTCGATCGCGAACATGTGGCGCATCGAGTTCGACATCGCGGCCACCTGGAGCGATGTGACTCGGCTCATCGACGCGGACAAGGACGAGTATTCGGGCGCGGGGCCGGGACACTGGAACGATCCCGACATGCTGGAGGTTGGCAACGGCCTGAACGACACGGAGGGCCGCGCGCATTTCAGCATGTGGGCCATCATGGCGGCGCCGCTCATCACGGGGAACGACCTGACCAAGATGAGCACGACGACCAAGGCCACGCTGACGAACGCCGAGGTCATCGCCGTCAATCAAGACGCTCTCGGCTATCAAGGTCGCGTGGTAGCCACGCCCGGGACGAGCTTGGAGGTGTGGTCGAAGAACATGTCGGGGACCAACACGCGAGCGGTCGCGCTATTCAATCGCAGCTCGGCAAGCGCATCGATCACCGTTCAGTGGAGCCAGATCGGCATTCCCACCGGGGCCGCCACCGTCCGCGATCTCTGGGCCAAGAGTGATCTCGGCTCCTTCACCGGGTCGTACACGGCAAGCAGCGTGGCGAGCCACAGCGTGGTCATGCTCAAGGTCGTGAGCACGCCCTGATTCCCCGCCCGATCGTCGTAGAAACCGAGGAAGCGGCCGGGCGAGGAATTGCGTAACCAGGCCCGGATTTGACTATGCGCACTCATTGCGGCGTCCTGTCGCGTCATGTGGTAACATGTGCCATCGTTACCGTGTGGACGGCTTGTCTCGGCGGTTGTTCCGGGAATACACAACTTTCAGGGCAACATGGGTCGGGGGGCAGCGGCTCCGGCGGCGTGAGCGCGACCGGCGGAAGCGCCACGCAGCCTGGTTCTGGTGGGACCACCTCCGCAAGCGGCGGGAGCGCTACCGGCGGCGCAACGTCGACCGCCGGAGGCAACCGGACGGATGGAACCTCGGGCGGCACCGGCGGTTCGGGAGCGGGCGGCGCGAGCACGGGCGGGACGACCGGCGGCAGCACGGGCCTGGCCGGCCCGGCCGTTCCGAGCGACGGCTGCGACACGGCGACGACGGCCAAGACCGGGGACAACCAAACGATCACCGTCAATGGATCGAGCCGCACGTACAACCTCAAGATCCCTACCAACTACGACCAAACTCATCCCTATCGGTTGATTATTGCATATCACTGGCTGAACGGGACCGCCGCCAACGTCTCCACGGGCAGCGGCGGCACGATAAAATCCTGGTATGACCTAGACACCACCGTTGCGTCCAACGGGACCACGGTTTTCGTCGCGCCCCAGGGGCTCAACAACGGTTGGTCCAACTCGGGCGGAGCCGACGTCGAGTTCTCGCGCCAGTTGATTACCCAGCTCGAGAGTCAGCTTTGCATCGACAAGGCCCGCATTTTCTGCGAGGGCTTCAGCATGGGCGGTTCCATGTCCTATGCCACGGCTTGCGCTATGGGCGACGTAATTCGCGGCGTTGCGGTCCACTCGGGAGGATCCATGAGCGGATGCGTTGCGCACACCAAGCCTGTCCCGTACTTCATGACCCACGGCACCAAGGACAGCGTATGCACTTGGCCGGCGTACGGCCTGCCACACCTCCAAGATTTTGCGAAGGTAAACGGGTGCAAGACTCCAGACCCAACCCAAAGCGCGACTGCTTTCCAGGCAGCATTGCCGCAGCCCACCAGCACTGCAGGCGTCTGCCTCGAATTCACGGGCTGCACGGCGGGCTATCCCACGCGATCTTGCTTGTTCGTTGGCGATCACACCCCTTCGCCTGACGGGACAGACGGTTGGGTGCCCAAAGAGACTTGGAAGTTCTTCTCGCAGTTCTAGCCCGCATTTCTCACCAAGGGCTGGCTGCCGAAGGGAAACCACCGACACCCTGTCATCGCGAGCAAAACCACCGCGGGCTAGTCATTGTTGATGGGAACCCTGCGAGGGTTCCCATGCCCTCGGCCCCTGCACGCTACCCTGCCCACAGCTCGCTTCGCTCGGCCTCGCGCGATGGTTCGCGCCGAGCAAAGCTCGGCGACTCCCCACGCGCGGGCTAGCGGAGCAGCTCGGCTAGATAGGCGCTGATGAGTTGTACGAGCGCCGAGTTGTTCTGCTCTGTCGCAATCGCAAGCGCACGACGTTCGGTCTCGACGGCTTCCTGAGCTCTGCCCAAATCGGCGTGGACATGGCCAAGAAGATACAGCGCCAATGGATCCCTCTCGCCGGACAGTCTGACCGCCTCCTCCAGTTGAACGCTCGCTTCCTGGAAGCGCCCCTTGTCCGCCAGCGCACGACCGAGATCTCTGCGAGCCTCGACCGCATCAGGCTTGCCTTCCACGACCTTCTTCAGGTGGACGATCGCCTCGTCCATCTGCCCCGTGCGGGCGAGGAGCATGCCGAGATTCGCGCGGGCGACGGTGTACGCGGGATCCAGTTCGACGGCTTTCTGAAATTGTGCGATCGCCTCTTTGACGGCACCTTTGCCGGCCAATGCCTCGCCAATGTTGTTGCGGGCCTCCGCATACTCCGGGTTCAACGCCAAGGCCTGCCGATAGTGCGTAATCGCTTCATCCACCTTTCCGGTTTCCATCAATGCGACGCCCAGGTTGTTGTGCGCGCGCGGTTCCGCAGGGGCAAGCTCCAGCGCCTTGTTCCATTCCGGCACGGCAGCCGCGTACCGGCGGTTCTTCATCGACTCGACGGCAAGGTCCATGTGGAGGGCATATTCAGCCGCCGGCGTGTCGATCTTCACCATTCCGTCTGGAGGAATATTCACGAATTCAGGGATATTGACCGCCCGATTCGCCGCGGTGGCGTTCTCGATCAGGATGGCCGGGCTGTCGTTGCCCGCTTCGTCGATGTGGGTCAGGAACATCTGCGTGTAGGGAGACCGGCTCTTCGAAGAGAAGACCAGCCAACGACCGTTGGGCGAAAAACTGTGCCAAGAATTCATCCGGGGAGTATTGCACCGCATGCGGCGCGCGGTGCCACCCTGCGCGGGCACGATGAAGAGCTGACTGTCTGGACGCATCAGCAGCCCATTGCGACTCTGGACAAATACGATCCAGCGTCCGTCGGGGGAGACCTTTGGGAAGGAATTGCTCATCCCATTTTGGGAGGCGCCGAGGATCGGCTCGGGCTTCCCGCCTCTGCCTTCATGGAAGGGGATACGATACAGGTCGAACCGAATCTGGGTTTCGTTCGGATCGTTGGCGTATTTCGCCAGCGGTGCACCGGCGGGATACGCATCCTGGGCCGGCGCTCGCGCAAAGACCAGGTACTTGCCATCGGGGCTCCACACGGCATTCGCGTGCACGTAGCGCGTATCGTCGGCGCCGGACAGGTATTGCAAATGCGCCGACTCGTGGCTGTACCAGGCCAGGACGCCGCGGGTGGGGTAGAAGACCTGCAGAAAACGGTAGTCCTTGAAATTCGCGACGTAGTAGTTCCGGACGAGGTCTATCGGATCCTTGCGGCGCTGATAGTCGGTTTGGTCAATACCCGGGTCGTTGACGGTCGTGATTACGTACCGGGCATCGGGGGAGATTCGCGACATGAACCCGACCCGCAGCTTGCTCCCCAGCTTTCCCCGGAAGGTGCTCCACGCGACCAGATCTTCGTTGCGAATCGTCATCTGTGGCTGGATCTTGACGATCGCGTACAGCCCTTTCTCGTTTTGTGGTCCGTCCATGTCCATCCCGAGTGTCTTGCCGTCGGTGGAAAAGGAATGGCAGTTCGCGCATGTGTGCAGGCCTTCCATCAGGACCCGGCTTTCCTTGTCGCCGACGCTGCGCAGTCGCCAAGCAATCAGCGGAATCGCTTGTGGGGCCAATGGCTTGATCACGCCTTTCTCGTTCTCCGACGGCATAAGCGGCACATCACGGTAGAAGATGGGCGCGCCAACCGGATCCCTCGAAGTCTGGAGCGAGACGCGACCGCGCGAGATCAGCTCCCGCGAACCAGCTCGGCGGTGTCCGGTGATGACGATCGTCGCCGGGCCGCTCACGGAGTGCTCCTTGATGGCGGACCACGTGGCGGCATCCGGCGTCCAGGTATGAGCCGCGGCCTGCTCCGGCGTCAGTGCGGGAGGCTCGTTGGTGGGAGAGACGCAGCGCGGATCGGTCTTGCCAATGCGCATCCGTTCGCCGGAGGAATCGGCCCGGATCGCGGGAGAGCCATCGGCAAAGGCAATGTTGATCTCCCAGAAAATAGCCTTGTCATCCGCATCTCGCCACAACCAGGTAGGGGCAGGAAACTCGGGGGGGAAGATGGATCCGTTGGCCGGGTAGTCTATCGTGATCAAGCCTGGCTCTGCGAAAGGCACCTGTCTTGGAGGATGCCGTCTGGCGAGTTGCCATCCTACCAGCGCCGTCATCACGGCCAATCCTGCCCAAAAGATGCTTCGTGCGCTTGATCGCTGCATAGAGGCCCTATGATCCCGCGATTTCAGACACGCAGCAAGGCGCTGATGCGGATTGTTCGAATGAATCCATCTTCGTGGCCATCGGGCGTGCGTCTCTTCGCTGCCCCGGCAAGCCACAGCAGGCGACGGAATACCCCTCACGCCCAACGGTGTAGATCAAGGGTTCAGATCGAAGATTGCGTGAGCGACCGGGTCTTGTTACGCGTCTTGCCTCCCTCTGCGCGAGGCCCATCCACCGTGACATGCGGGCAGGCGAAGCCCTCATGCAGGCCACCGCGCCAGAACCAGCTTCGCCCATACAGGCCCCGCGATTTGAACAATCATGCCGTGACTGGGACTCTTGTGACAACTCCGGCGCGGCCCAAGCAATGGTATGTTGAGATGCCTTCGAACCAAGAAGCGCCCGGAACGGACTCCGCTCCCGGCCACCCGGTAATACCCTCGCGTCTACGGATAGCCGCGAAGCCCGTCGGCGTCCTGCTGGCGCTTGCCCTCGCCGTGGCGGGGTGTGGGCAGACCCTTGACGCGGGCCAGGACACGCCGCAGGGCCAGCTTCCTGTCGACGAGCGCAATCCCATCCTCCTCAGCAACGACGGGTGGAGCGACAACTGGAGTGGAGAATACGCGATGTTGCTCGCGAATACCGGCGGGCCGCCTTTGGCGGGCATCGTCGTTGGCGCAAGCAACTACTGGACCGATCTGGATGCCAATGTGACCGGTTGGAAGAATCTGGTCGCGGCCGCGCGCTCGAGCGGCCTGAAACACATCCCCGACGTCACCATCAGCGCCAACAGTCCGCTGACGGCGCCTGCCGATGGACGGATCGAGTCGACAGTGCTCAATGGTTCCGCTGGCGCAAGTCTCATCCTCGACGTCTCGCGGAAGTTGAGCCTGCCCGGACGTCCCGTCGTCGTACTTGCCTGCACGCAACTTACCGATCTGGCGGACGCCTACCTGATCGATCCCACGGTGGTCGAGCGGGTGGTTGTCGTGGCGTTGCTCGGCACGTACTCCGCACCCAAGGGCTTCATGACCGGGCCGAACGGCGACCTCGATCCCTGGGCGGACTGGATCGTTGCCCAGCGGTTTCAATATGTGCAAGTCAGCGCCCTGTACGATCAGAGCGCTGACGTGACGGCGGACGATTCCTCCAGCCTGCCGCGAAACATGTTCGGCGATTGGATGGCGGCCAAGCAGCCCAACCTGTCCACACGTACCAATGCGGCGGACCAGTTGGCGGTCCTGGCCGCGGCGCAACCAGACTTTCCCGTCAAGGTCGAGCGTAGCTCCTGCGACACGTCGGCCGGGTTCAACTCGCCTCCGGGACAAGGACCGCCGCTGGTGCCGGACGCCAATGGCAATGCTTGGTTGGTCACAGAGATCACGCCGCGTCTCGCGCAGTCCATCCTCTGGCAGATGTTGCTGGATCCGCACACCTTCGGCTCCGACCGGCCGCCGTCCAGATGATACTGAATCACCCGACGGCCCTGAGCCGTCTCCTACCGTTTCACCACGCGACCCCATGGCGCGCGCTCAGGGCTTGTACTTGACGGTAGCCCAGCCAGCGCCGGGCATCGCGAACTGCAGCTTCTTGCCGCCGATCGAGACGACGTAGCTGCTGTTGGCCGAGCCGCTGTTATACATCACCGCCACCAGGCTGCCGTCGGGGTTCTTGAACCCAACCGCATCGCCGCCGCTGGTCGCGACCACCTTGGCGCCCGGGTCGGCAAACTGAGAGAAGTGGCGGAAGACGTAGTATGCGGGCGTCTGGGTAATGCTGCCCGAATTGGCCACGAGCAAGGCGTTCTGTGGCCACTTGCGCGTATCGTCGATGCCCAGCCCGCCCGGGTCCAGCACCATGTTCCAGGCGTTGTATGCGGTCAGGCCGTTCTTGATGGCATCGCGGATGTAGCCCCAGGTAGACACGCCGTAGGCCTGGTCGTTGGGGGCGGGCGCAGTCGATCCAATAGTGCCGCCGCACTGGGTCTCGGAGAGCCACATGGACATGCCGCCTGCCAGGCTCTTCAAGGTGGTTATCTGGTTCGCCGCTGCCATGCCCCATTGCACACCGATGGCCCCGCAGTATCCCTTCGCGGTCGCATTGCTCAAGACCTGGCTCCCGATATCGGAGTCACCGCTGGTATTGGACAGCGTACCATCCATGACCTTGGTCGTAAGACTCGCGGCGGTCAGCGCCGACCCCAGGTAGGAGCCGACAAACGTGACGAACGTAGCCGTGTCCCAGTGGCAAGACGGGTAGTTCTGCTGGTAGTTGGGCTCGTTCTGGGGAGAGACGATCTCGATGTTGATCCCCTGGCCCTGGAAGGCCTGGACCCACTTCACCAGGTACTGGGCGTACGCCGTCAGGGTGGCAGCATCACTCTTCATGACGCCGCCGTCGAAATTGGAGTTCGACTTGCCGGTGTTGGGATTGTACGGTCCCGTCTTCATCCAGGTCGGCGGCGTCCATGGGCTGGCCCAGAACTTGATGTCAGACTTCACCGCCTGTGCCGCCTTGATATACGGTATGAGATATTTCTGGTCTTGAGTAATCGAGAAACTGGACATCGAGGTGTCGGTGCTGCCGCTCGGAATCTCGTCGTCGGTGTATCGAGCGAGGGCGTAGTCGCTGGCGCCGATCGGGATGCGCCCCCACGCGAAATTGCATCCGTCCTTGCCGAACAGCAATTGAATCGCCTGGTCCTGCATCGCCTGCGTGGTCAGATAGCTCCATCCCTTCTCGTTGAAAGCCCCGCCAAAGCCTTCCCAGGTTTGGGAGGTCGTGCCGTCGGTGACGGTGACGGTGGCAGTGCTGGTCACCTCCGTCCACGTCCCCGATTTCCAGTAGCTGCCGGAAGCAGACGTGACCAAAGTATTTGCAGCGGTCGTGGTTCCGCCGGTGCCCGGAATCGTGGTGCCCCCGGTGCCTTGCACGCCGCCGGTCTGGCTGCCGCCCGTGCCCGAAGCTCCCCCGGTCGCGCCACCTTTTCCGCCCGTCGTGAGGGTCGTGCCGCCGGTGGCGCTACCGCCCGAGCCGCTGGTCACGGTCCCACCGGAGCCCCCCTTTGCAGTGCCGCCCGAGCCGCCCGTGGCGTTGCCGCCGGAGCCGCCGCTCACGGTCCCACCGGAGCCCCCCTTCGTAGTGCTGCCCGAGCCACCGGTGGCATTGCCGCCGGAGCCACCGCTCGCGTTGCCGCCGGAGCCACCGCTCGCGTTGCCGCCGGAGCCACCGCTCGCGTTGCCGCCGGAGCCACCGCTCGCGTTGCCGCCCGAGCCACCACTTGCGTTGCCGCCGGAGCCGCCGCTCGCGTTGCCGCCGGAGCCACCGCTCGCATTGCCGCCGGAGCCACCCGTGTCGGCAACGCCGCCGCCGGAGCCTCCTTGAGGTGGGGTCGACGTGTTTTGGCCGCACGCCGCGAGGAGAAAGGCGAGGCCAATGCCGGTGATCGATGTCCGTGCTGTGTTCATGTTCTCACAAGCTCCTATGTGGCGTGATCGACCGGGCGGGCATCGCCACGAGTAGTCCACGGGCGGCGGCCAGCAGGGGGGAACCTTTGCGTCGACTGCGCATGCAACATAATGCCCGGCAAGTGGAGTTTTGTTCTCGTAGCTTTCCGAGTCTGTCATTGAGTTGCGAGGTGCGAGCGAAGCTTGGTGACGTGCACGGTCAATTAACGCGTTGTCCGCGGTGGCTTGGCCTCTCCAAGCCGCCGCCATGACCATTCTAAGCTAGGAGGCACGAAAGAAGAAGGTCCTGGCAGACAAATACCGGCATCATGCAGAGCAGCGGTGGCATGCCTCCGGCGATGACTTGGCTGATGAGCTTCCTCGGGCGTCGCCCCACGCTCAGGAGCCGAAGATTTGCGGGGCTTGCAGCATCTCCCAGAGGCGTTTCCGCACGAGGGATGTATCGACCTGGGTGACCACCGAGGCATTGCCCGTGCTGCTGGGCAGGAGCGGCGGACCTTGCCCAGCCGGCGAATTGAAGCCGGCCGAGGCGTCGGCCGAGCTGCGCTGAGCCGTGGTGACGAACGAAGGCACGACCGCCGCGAGAACTGCCACCTGATCGGTTGCGGTGTTGAGCGTGGACAGGTTGGGCTGCTTCGCCGCAATCCAGTCGCCGAGAGGATTCTTAGGCAGATTGGCGAAGTCGTCCGCGGTGACGTCCCCGGCCTGGTCGTAGAGAACGGTGACCTGAATGTAGTGGAACCGCTGCGCGACGATCCAGTCCGCCCAGGGATCGAGATCGCCGTTCGGCCCGGTCATGGCGGCTTTCGGCGCGGAGTACGAGCCGAGCGACGCCACCACGGTCACGCGATCGACCACGGTGGGATCCATGAGGTATGCGTCCGCGAGATCCGTAAGCTGCGCGCCCGTCACGACGACGAGGGGTTGCCCGGGAAGGGACAATTGCCGCGAAAGGTCCAGGATCAACTGGGCGCCCGCCGTCCGTAGCGGGACCGTGGATTCAATCTTCTGGCCGGCGGGCACGGTCAGCGGGATGCTGGCGCCCGCGGTGACATCGGGGATGTGCTTGAGGCCGCTCGCGCGCGCGGCCGTCACGAAGTTGGTCCAGCCGGTCACGTTCGCGTTCTGATCGGGCCAGTAGTTGCTCGCGTCGACCACGATACCCGCCAGGGTCAACCCGCCGCTGTTCGCGAGCAGCACTGCGAATTCCCCGGCCCAGTTGTCGCTCCAGCCGTCGTTGTCGATGATGACGGGGTTGTGCGCGTCGACGGGTAGCAAGCCTTGCTGCTCGTTGCGGCCAGCGTCGAGGGTTCCGTCACAACCCGCTGGCGCGAGCATCAGTCCCAGGCAGCTGACGATTGCCGGGCATGCCGCGATCATGGCGAGGAAGCGAGCAGGGCACGGACGGGCCGCACTTCCCTCCGCGCCCTCCTGGCGCGCGTGACGCGGTACGATACTGCGGCACTCGTGTCGTGTCATCGTGGCCTTCCGGCAAAGCCGAAGTGATGCATCTATACTGGGTCGCCTCGTGAAGGCAAGCAACACCTCTCGCCTGCCGGGCACCTTCGGGGTGTGACGCGCCTCCGGAGCGTTAGAACCTGGCAGTTTTCGTAACAAGAATTGGCGCGCCGGGCAAACACACGGACCCGGCCGCGGACTTGCGGGGGCGCGACGAGCTATCCGATAGAGCCCGGCCACCGCTGGACGCCCCGTGGTGCAGCGCGAGCTGGCCGATGTTCCCCACGGCCTCGTCCCCACGGGCCCGTGACTCGCATCTTGTTGGCGGTTGTCGCTGTCGGGCTCTATGCGGCCTGTCAGGCGACTACTACTTCGACGACAGAGACACTCCGAGGTGAGGGCTGTTGCACCGGACTTGCGGACCGAGCGGGTGGCGGCGAGCAAGGTCATCTGCTCGTCCCCGGCCGTGGCGGATCGGGTCTTCTGCGCCAAGGTCGAAGGGCTGTTTGTGCTCTCACCCGCCAATGGCTCACCCACGCTCGTATCCCCGAACGTCGCTCTGTCGATTACGGCCATCGGCGCGGATCAGAATCGCTTCGTCTGGGTCAGCGACTTCGGTCGCGAGAAGCTCGATGTCAAGCTGTTTTTCCGGAACGCGATTCCGCCCCGATAGCCGCCTGCGCGTCAGAATGAGGGGATAAATCCCTTCGGCGAATCGAGCACCCAGAACGACTGCATGAAGCCGGCGGTGATGCGGCCGGGTAGGCCGGGTTGGGTGTAGGGTCCCGCTTGGGTCGGGACCGCCCAGTCGATGCGCAGCACCGACGAGTTGAGTTGCGGGATCAGCCAGCGCAGGCCGACGCCGACGTCGTGGTGCGGGACCAAATCACCGTACGAACCCGCAGCGTGCCCCACGTCGTAGAACAGCACCGCGCCGAATCGCTGCGAATACACGGCGATCGGGGCGGTGCGGATCTCGGCGTGGGCGGCGGCCGCGACCACGCCCTGGAACTCGCCGATCTGGTAGCCGCGCAGCCCGGTGTCGCCGCCGAGGAAAAGCGGTGTCCGATAGGTGTCGGCGCGGAGCGCGTCGGTGGTTGCCTCGATCACCACGCGTGCCGCGCGCCCGATCGGCGGCGTCGCGAGGAAGATCACCCCGGACAGCCGCTGGTCGATCAAGTGCCCCGAGCGCGTCCGCGCGGACACCTGCGCTTGCGCCATCGCGTACCCGGAGCCCCCGGGCGCGGCCGCCCAGCTCGCGGTCGCGCTCATCGGGTACGCGACGAAGTCGGCCCCGAGCGCGGGCACGCCAGCGGCGAGCTCGACGGCCAAGTGCGGCCCGAGCCGACCATTCTCACGCAGGTCGAACGTGTTCAGATCGCGAAACACGCCGTAGCGCGCGGTGAAGAGCTCGTAGCGCAGGTAGGGCTCCGACCGCGTCTCCGACAAGGGCGTCCACTGGGCGAGAAATTGCTCGGCAAGGGCCGGGACATTGGGATCGGCCGGAAAATCCGCCAGCACGAGCGAACGCGGATGGTCGAAGCGGTAGCCCGCGGTAACGCGCTGGATGACCGCCTGACCGAACGAGCGTACCGTGTTGGCGTCGACGGCCACCTCGTGGCGCCGGTAGATGAACGGGACGGAGGTTCCGGCGACGCTCACCGGACAAAGCTGGTTGTCGCAGAAGTGGCGGACGACGACGTCTTGGTGACTGACGTTGAGCTCGGCGCCCCAGCGGCTGGCCAGCGAGTACAGCGGATATTGCAGCGAGAACAGCTCGTTGTCGCCTTCGTAGCGATCGGTGTCGCGCGCGTACCAGGCGTTCCCCGTTGCGAGCAGGGTAAGTCGCGTGCCGGCCACGTTGGGATCGAAGTAGGTCGGCCCGACGCCATAGCGGCCCTGGTCCAGCTCGAACCCGGCGGCCACATATTTGCGCCAGCCGAAGAGGTTGTTCTCGGAAAGCGAGGTTTGCAGCACGGACAGCGTATTCTTCTGGAACTGGAAGTCGGTGTTGAAGCGTAGGCTCCACAGGTCCCGGGTGACGGCGAGGACGTCGACGCTGCCGGGCACGGGCGACGCCACCGGCATGATCGCGACCACGCTCGAGAGCCCCGGTGCCGCGAACCTCGTGCCGTTCGCGAAGAAGAGCGGTGGCGGCGCTTGCAGGTTGCGCACACTCTCGTCGGCGAGCATCGCGTCCCAGTGCTGGCCGGGTGCCAGCAGCAGCTCGCGCTCGATGATGTCGGGCCGCGTGGTCCGGTGGAAGATGTTGAGGAGCTGGAGGCGCCAGTCGTGGCGCGAGAACACATCCTGGTTGACGACGTAGACGTGGCCGATGACCTTGCCCTCCGGGTTTCCGTCGATGGTCAGGCCGAGCAGCGCGAGCGCTTCCTCGACGGATTCGCGTTCGAGGCGTCCGAGCGACGGCATCGGCTCGGACGCGGCGGGTCCCGCCGCGGCGGCGAGCATGATAGCGGCGGCGACGATCCGGACCGCGCCCGCGGCACGTGCCGGGAACGCGTCAGACCGCCGCATGGTGCACGGCCCGTGAGGATGGTTGTCGCCCTGGTGGCATGTGGCGTGGAAGCACAGGTTGTCGCTCTGCCGGAAGGACGTCAACTACCGTCCGGCATGCCGATGTCCGCGCGTGCTGCTGCGGCCCTCGTGCTGGCTACCTTTCTCATCCCGAGGCATTCCGCCTCGATAGAGGGGGCTCGGTGGATCAGCGCCACCCCCAACCACGCGCTTTCGACCGAGCGCGGGTGTCCACCCAATCGAGTCAAACCCGGGCGCGCCAGCGCTAACCTTTGCGACCGAGAAGGCCCGCTTTCAGCTCCTCGAACAGGCTTGCCTCCATGCGCTGCTTCCTCTGCGCCACGAAACGTTCGAACACCACGCGGAGCTCCTCCTGTAGTTGGACGTTTGCTTGTCCAACCCCACGCCGATGAAGCTCGATCTGCAGTTCGCGGCAAGCATATCCAACGCAGACGCAGGGGCGGTGCGCCACCTCGAGCGAGCAGCCCGAAGGTCCACGAAATGCACAACCGAGGTGACGGGCGCGCGGCGGTTTCAGGTGGGAAGGTGTCGTCCCGACAAGCCTGAGCGCCGCCAACTCGTGATCGGTGAAAAGATCCCGCGTGTGTGCCGAGCAGCAGCTGCCACCGGGCCAGCCCGTAGATTGAGGTTGCACACAATGGGCGCACGCTTCGGTCGGGCCAAACTGCGCTGCCATCTGGTCACGCAGCTGGCGCAGCCTCAGGGAGAGTTGCTCCTCCGCACGGCTCGCGACACCGGGTCCGGCCTGCGCCAATAGCTGACGACGAAGGTGGTAAAGCTCGTCGGCCCGCGTACGGGGTCCCGACAATCGATCCAAGACGTATCTTGCCGACACGAACACGCGCAGAAGCATACGACTCCTCCGGTCAGCAAGGGGGCCAGTTGACGTAGCATCGGCTAGCGAACATCTTCGGATGCGATGCGGCGGTGGAAGAAGGACACTCGAAATTCCTACGCACCCAAGTTCCCGCGGGCGCGCCCACCGACGGTCCAGATTCCTTTGCGATTTCCGACATGTTGCGGGTGCGCCCCGAAGCGTTCCGAATGTACTGATTCGCGGCGGGGCTTTCGACCGGCGTGCTAGACCGCACGGGCTGAGCCACTCTCGTGTGGTCGAGGACACCAAAACCTGCGTGTGTGCGCCAGCTTTCAACCGGTGAAAGGAAAGATCTCATGAGAACCCCGGCACGGGTAGCGCTAGTCACAATTCTTCTCGCGGCATGCTCAAGCTCATCCGGAGGTCCCGGGCCGCTGGGCACGGGCGGTAGTGCGTCGGGCGGCTCCTCTGCGCCAGTTGGCGCAGGGTCGGGCGGGAGCAGTGCCACGGGTGGCAATGTTGGGTCTGGCGGAACAGTGGGGACAGGTGGCGCAACGAATACGGGCGGCAGCGTTGCTACCGGCGGTTCGACCAGCATGGGTGGAACGATGGGAACGGGTGGCTCGACCGGTGTTGGCGGCAATTCGGCCACCGGTGGATCCAGGGGTACGGGTGGCACGACCGTGGTCGCGGGAAGCAGCGGTACGGGTGGCGGACCGAGGACCGGCGGCTCGACCGGGACCGGCGGCTCGACCGGGAGCGGCGGCTCGACGGGAACCGGCGGTTTGACCGGGACCGGCGGCTCGACGGGAACCGGCGGCTCGACCGGGAGCGGCGGAAGCAGCGGCACCGGTGGCGGAATCAAGGATGGTGGCCCAGACCTCGGATCGGACACCGGCTCCACCTCCTTCGATCCGTGTGCGGCCACGGGTGCCTGCAAGGTTCTGGCTCTGGGCGATTCCATCACCTGGGGCATCAACTACGGGGGAGGCTACCGTATCAAGCTCTTCACCCACACGACTACCGACCAGAAGATCATCACCTACGTAGGCTACGACACGGGCAACCCTCCGGATTCAACCGCGCTCGCCAAGCTGGGAAGCGCTAGCGCCCAATGGGTCAACAAGCACGAGGGGCACAGCGGTTGGACCATCCAGCAAGACGACGACATCGTCACGGGGAAATCGACCACGACCAACGACGGTGTCAACTACACGGGCAAGAAGGTGGTGGCCGATTTCTCGCCCAATATCGTCTTGCTCCACATCGGGACCAACGACATGTACGGATCGGACCCGGGAGGGGCGCCCACCCGTTTGGGCACGCTCATCGACCACATCGTGGCCGATGCTCCGAATGCGCTGTTGGTGGTTTCCAGCATCATTCCGTTGCCTATGGACGCGAGCCAGGTCACCACCTACAACAAGGCGGTTCCTGGGGTCGTCCAGCAGCGCGCCAGCGCTGGCAAGCATGTCCTATACGTAGACATGTTCTCGGCCTTAACGACTTCCGATCTGGGGAGCGACCAAGTCCATCCCAACGAGGGCGGCTACGAGAAGATGGCGGTCGTCTGGTACACGGGCATCAAGTCGTATCTACACTGAGCTCCTACAAGCAGAGCTAGGACGCTGCTCGGCGGCGCCTGCGAGCCAAGGCCAATAGCCCAAGTCCGAGGACGACCGCAGCTGCATCCAGGTAATCGCGCTTCTTCGACGTGCCTGCCCCCAGTGTACAGCCACATCCACTCGTCCCAGACCCGCCGCCCGTCGTCGTGCTGCCGCCACTCGTTCCACCGGTGCTCGACGTCCCGCCCGAGCCATTTCCGGCGCCTCCACCGTTTGCGGTGCTGCCGCCGCTTCCGGTCAGACCGCCTGAGCCGAGCGCGCCACCGCTTCCGCTGCCACCCGTGCCCTGACTCCCTCCACTACCCTGCGCTCCGCCTTTTCCGCCGCCTCCACCCACGCCTGAGTTTCCGCCGCTCCCGCTGCCACCCGTCGCTTGACTCCCTCCACCGCCCTGCGCTCCGCCGCTTCCGCTACCTCCGCCGGTGCCAACGCTCCCGCCAGCGCCGGTGGCGCCTCCGCTACCGACGGAGCCGCCCGTCGTGGCAACTCTACCGTCGCCGACGCCGTCACTGCCCGTATCCCTTGCGCCGTCCAGGCTGCCGTCTCTGCCGCCGCTGCTTCCGCCGGTGCTGCTGCTGCCGCCGGTTCCGCCCGCGCCCGTGCTGCCCCCGGTGCCGCCGGAGCCGCATTGTGTGATTTCGGGATCAGTGGCACCGGTCTGGTCGAGACCCAAAAAGGGTATGGTGTATGTGGCGTTGAAGTTCGCGTCCGTGCCGTGTGGGCCGTTCGCCTCCAACCACGCGTCAAGAACCGTGAAACCGCAAGCATTCTGCCAGCTCTGCCGAGTCCAACTGTGACTGTTCAAGCTCACCGTGGTGGTCGACGTCGGGTTCGTGTCGAGGCCCAGGACATTGGTCCATTCCTTGATTGCCTCGGTCTGGTTGTTGGGGCTGATCGTGCTGTCCGCGGCGCCGTGCCAGAGTTGGACGCGCGGGCGATGTCCCGAATATCCCGGGTACATGGCGCGAACCTTGTCCCCCCATTGCTGCGCGGTGAACGTCGTTTTGCCACCTGCGCAATTGCCGCTCCATTGGTTGCTGGAGCTGTAACCATCGGCCCAACATCCGGCGGGCACCCCGGAGAACTCGGAGCCGGCTTTGAACACATCGGGATAGACGGCGAGCAGGGCTTCCGTCATCATGGCGCCGGACGAGGTTCCTGTCGCGTAAACCCGATCGGCGTTCGCCTTGTACGTGGTGATCGTGTACTTCACCATCTGGGCGATGGCCTGCGTGTCGCCCCCACCGTCGTGCGTGAGCGACGCCGTCGACCCGACGTCCCAACAGTTGCGCGTCGTGCCGGGGAGATGGTTCTGCGGGTAGACCATGATGAAGCCGTACTTGTCGGCCGCCGCCACGATGCCGCCCGATTGCGCTTCACCGAAGACGCCCGCAGCATCCCCCCCGCAGTAGTGCGCGACCACTAGGATGGGCGGATTCGTGGCCACCTTGTCCGGCACGTAAATATACATGGCGATGTACGTCGGGACGCCGCTGGCCCCCCAGCTGCTGACTTGCTGCAAGGAAGCCGCCCACGCGGGCATCGCAACGAGGAGTCCAAGGGCAGCGGCCAGCAGGGTGGAAACACCTTTGAGTCGATTGCGCATGTCATGGAATGCCCGGCAAACGGAGTTTTGTTCTCGTAACCTTCCGATTTGCCTTCGATAGGATAGGTGCGAGCAAGCATGCGTGGCGCAGATGGTCAAGTAACGCACTGTGCCTTTGGCTGAGCGGTCGCTTCGATGGATCCCGGTAGATCCCGGCGGCGCGTGGATGGAGCAGATGGCACGAAACCCCGTCGGTGCGGCCGTCGCTTGCTTGGTGGGCAAGCGGTACGTGCTCATTGATCGGGATCCGCTGCACGCGGTGGGCTGCTGCCGAATTCTGGGGCAGGGTGGGGACAAGACGGTGAGGCTGCCGCCGCAGAGCCCGAGTCTGACTGCGGTTGCGGCCCATACAAATTCCTGTCGTCGCCGACGAACTACTGAACGGACAGCTGGACGATTACCCCGGGAGTCGTGTACTAACTATAGTGGGAAACAAGGTGCCTTGACATGACGAGAGATAAATCTTCCCATAGTCCAGTTCTTCGTGATGCATCGGCAGGAGCGGCGTTCCTCGCACTCTTCGCGGCGGGGCTGCTGCTGGCAACCGCGTGCAGCAGCGCCACAGTCGTCGAAGGCGGCCAGGGCGGGAACGGCGGAGGAAACGGCGGCGGTGGCGCGGGCACGCCGGGCGGACCGGGTGGGGCGGGAGGCGTCGTCGTAAATCTCGACGCGCGTCCCGTGGTCGCGGATGCGGGCGTGGACCGGCCGGGCGGCGGGACGTGCGGTGATGGTGTCATCGAGCGCAGCGAGCAATGCGACGACGGCAACACGACCAATGGCGACGGCTGCAGCCGGCTTTGCCAGATCGAATCGAACTGGGATTGTCCCACGGCGGGAAAACCCTGCAAGTACGTCGGGAACTGCGGCAGCGGTGTCCTGACCTCGAACAAGGCCTGTGACGACGGCAACACCGCGAGCGGCGATGGCTGCTCCAGCGACTGCAAGACCGTCGAAAGCGGCTACATCTGCCGGGTGCCAGGCAAGCCCTGTGCCGCGCGGTGTGGTGACGGCATCATCAAGGGCTTCGAGACCTGCGACGACGGGAACACCGACAGCGGCGATGGCTGCTCCGCCACGTGCAAGATCGAGCCTGGCTTCGACTGCACCGGTAGCCCGAGCACCTGCCACCCAACCGTCTGTGGCAATGGGAAGAAAGAGGCCGGCGAGACCTGCGACGACGGCAACACCCTGCCGTACGATGGCTGTGCCTCGAACTGCCAGAGCGAGCCCAAGTGCGGCACGGACACCAGTGCGGTAGGCGCCTGCAAGAGCACGTGCGGAGACGGAATCCTCTGGCGCGGCATCGAGGATTGCGACGATGGCAACGTGGCCGACGGCGACGGCTGCTCCCACGACTGCAAGATCGAAGCGGGATGGACCTGCAAGTCCTTCTTCGACGATCCGCCCGCGCAGTTGCAGATCCCGATCATCGCTCGCGACTTCGAATCGTACACGAACGGAAATCCGCCCACCGGGCATCCCGACTTCGGAAACTATTGCTGCGACGACAGCCTGCAGAAGGGAAAGGGCGTCGTGCGGTCGACGCTCGACACCAACCATAAGCCGGTCTGGGCAGGGCCGACGCAGGACCCGGTCCCGGACCCGACACAGTTGTTGTTCACCGGCAAAAAGGAATTTGACCAGTGGTATCGCGACGTCAGCGGCGTCAACATGACCTACTATGAGAACTTGACCCTGCTGCAGAACGCGACCAGCAAGACCACCTACGCAATGAACAGCGACACCGACCCGCCCTGGTATGACCTCTGCGGTTTCTTCCCACTCGACGATCTCAGTAAGCCGCTCATCGATCAGAACACAGGGCAGGCAGTTACCTACCACTATGACCAAGGACAACCAGACGACCGCACCTGCCACGCGTACCAGGGGTTGGGATTTGGCAACAGTTGGGCGAACCACAATTATTCGTTCACCACCGAGCTGCGCTACTGGTTCCAGTACCAGGGCACCGAAAAACTCAAGTTCACCGGCGACGACGATGTCTGGGTGTTCGTCAATGGCACCATGACGGTCGAAATGCCGGGCACACACAATCGCTCGGTGGGAACCGTGATCCTCGACACGTCGAATGGCACCGCTCAAGTAGGCTACGGCGATCCACCGTCGACGTACACGACCGTCGATCTGAAGATGGCCATCGGCAGCGTCTACGAGGTCGTCGTGTTCCAGGCTGAACGCTGGTGCTGCGGCTCGAACTACAT
>PNBO01000087.1 GCA_003136095.1 Myxococcales bacterium | reverse complement strand
GCAGACACGCCGACGACCACGAGCACGGCCACCATGGTCGGCGCCAGGCCGAGCGCCGCGGTCTGCGCTGCCAACTTGCCGAACATGGGCGGACACAAGGCGCGCAGGTCGCCCAGACGGAGGCGCAGCCGGGCGAGGGCTCGGTGAATGCGCGTGCGCACGGTGGCAGCCGCGACGCCGAAGCGGGCGGCCGCGGCAGCGTCGTCGAGCTCGCCATAGTACCGGGAGAGCAAGGCCCGCCGGGCCTCGCGTGGCAAGCGGCCGAGGCTCGCGCGGACCAGGCGGCGGCGCTCGCGGTGAAGAACTTCCTCTTCGGGCGTGCCCGCGCCCGCCAGCGCCGGAACGTCGTCGAGGTTCACGGTCAGAAGCTGCCCGCGCCGCCACAGATCGACGAACAGGTTGCGGTAGATCCGTTCCAGCCACGGCTCCATCCGCCCGTCGGGCGGGGGGCTGCCGAGCGCCCGGAGCACCGCCTCGGCCCGCAACTCCTCCGCCACGTCGGGGCCAACCCGGCCCGCATACCGCCGCGCAATCATCTTGCCGTGGTCGAGAAGCGCTTTTCCTTCCAGGGCGGTCATGCCGTCACCTCCCGTCCGGATCAACGTCTGCCCACTCGAAACATTCCCACCTAGCAATGAAATTGTAACACAAAGCCTGCTCGCCGGAGCTTCCGTAATCCCGCGACAAGCGCAGCGACGTCGCGGGGCGCCGGGCCGAAGGCCGCGTTCCAAGGCGAAGTTGCTGGCCCAGCAGAGCGACGAAGGGTGGACGTGGCCGTAGACGTGGACGTGGACGTGGCCGTGGCCGTGGCCGGACATTTTGGACGCTGCGAACACGGGAAAGTAGCCTGCCGCCGCCGGCTGGCAGACCAGGGACGTAGGAGCGCCTTGTGACTTGGTGGCGGAGATGATGTCCGCGTTCAGGTCGCCCAGGAACGTCACCGCGCAACGATACACATCGAGTTTCTGAAAGCCGAACACGGTTGAGTTTCGACAGCAGAGCGGAGAAGTTGCTCGGCCACGGCCACGGCCACGGCCACGGCCACGGCCACGGCCACGACCACGACCACGACCGCGACCACGACCTCCGTCTTCACCCAACGGGTGGTGGCTTCGTCGCACAAAAGGCCAAACCCCACGGCTGCTTACCCCCTGATCCCGCGCCTTGGCGCGGGATCAGGGAGCTCGCGCGCGCCTGCTGACCGGCGTGGGAACGAAACCGCGCCCGTGCCGTTGAGCGAAACAGGAGGGACGTCATGAAACACTCAAGCAACGGTCGCCTGATTCGAATCTTGGTACTGGCTGCCTGCCTGCTCTCGGCCCGCGGGGTTTCGGCTCAAAGCGCCAAAGGAGAAACCACCGACGGGGACGGCTGGGTTCCCGTCAAGCATCTGACCTTCACTCCCGAAGATGTAGAGGGCGGACTGGTGGGACCCGAGGGCGAGCTGATCGAGATCGCGCGGCGCGCCACGCAGCCGTCACTCATCGAGATTCGCGCCGGCTTCGAGGCCGAGGTCGTCAAGACCATGGAGAACATGTAGGCAGTCCGCGTCCGCGGAAACTCGCCCGTTCTTCCGACGGGCGTCACTAGGCCGGCGGACTCCCGTGGGCTAGACTCCGGCGCGTGGCCGAGTCAGGTCGTCCGGAACGAAGCTACGGTCCTAGCACGTACGCTCTGAGCCCGGGCGGCGTACCCAGCCCTGGCGGCGCCGGGCCGAGCGCACATCGGAGGCCCGACCGCCACGCACAGTGCGTGCACGTCGCACTCTTGGTCGCGTCGGTCTTGTCGCTGGCGGCACTACTCACGCTGCGCGTGTACGCGGCCTGGCAGCTGCCCGCGCTGCGGACACCCTGGGATGACGATTTCTACCGGGCAGCGGCGGCCGCGACCGCGGACAAGCAGGGGGTCTTCGCAACGGCGCGGAATCTGGTCCTGCCCCACGCGGGTCTGGTCATCGAGGGGCGGCTCAACGGCTACAACGATTGGTTGGTTGCGGCGACGAAGGTTCGCGGCGCGCTCGGGATCAGCAGCAACGAGGTCGCCTTCCAAACGCTCAACGCCGTCCTGCTGCTCTTGCAGGCGCTGGCGATCCTGCTCTTCGCCCGCTGGTCGCTCAAGGATCGCGCGCTCGCCTGGGGCTTCACCTTCCTCTACATTTCGGCTCCGGTGGTTTTTGGCACCAGCCGATGGGTGCACACGGAGAATCTGGTGCTGCTGGCCGGCGTCGCGCTCTCCGGGCTTACCGCCTGGCTGCTCGGGCGAGGCGGGCGCCCGCGTCCCCATGCACGGCTGGCCTTGGTCATGAGCACCGGTCTCGCGGCCTGGGGGATCGGCCTTTGCACCAGGGCCCGGGAGTACGCGGCGCCAAGCTTCATCGTCCTCTTTCTGTGCACCGAGTTGGTGCTGCTGTTCCGCAAGCGACGGCTCGAGGCGGGCGTGGTCGCGACGGTGACGGGCACGTTCATGGTGCCGTGGCTGCCCGCCATCGTCGAGGCGTTGCAGGTCATGCTGAGCAAGGGCGGACAGTCGCGGTACTTCCACTCTCTCGCAGAGTGGATTCCCCACGTTGCTTTCTATGCGGTCGGCCCGTCTTTCACGATCGTCTTGCTCGCGCTCGGGGTCGTCGTCCTGGTGCAGCGGTCGCGGGGGCTCGTGCAACTCTTGCCGGCCTCGAAGGTCAGCGTCCGCCGCTTCCTGCGCGCGGAGTTGTCGGGCGTGCGCCCCTTGGTCTGGAGTCACCTCTTCCTTTTCGCCTTCTACGCCGCGGGCTTCGTCTGGTCCCGCAACCGCGTGACCCGACCGGCCGTTCCGATGATGCTCGCCGGGCTGGGCCTGGTCCTCATCGGGATTCGCAGCTTGCCCTCGCTGCGCGCCTGGTTGCAGAGAACACCGGTCAAGCTCGTCGCGCTGGCTCTCATCGCGATGTCATGGTCGGTCCTCACCTACCAGCTGTGGTTCGCGTTCGAAGGTGGCAAGACCTACGCCCACCATGGTTACCGCCTCGAGTACTTCAACTATCCGCTTCACCTCCGGCCACTCAAGGATCCTTCGGACCGCCACATCTGTTTCGACGGCTGCCCCTACGACAGTCGCTAGCGTCTGCCTTCTCGGGGTTGACCGCTTATGCGGGGCCGCGCGGCACACAGGCCTGCCCAATGCAATGGCGACAGAGCAAAGCAGCACACCGCGCAGTCAATTTGTTTTCAGCGTCTAGGCGGATGTGTGGTTGAATTCCGGCCTGCATGAAAGTGTCCAGCCGGTATCTTGCAACGCTTGCGTTCTCGCTTCTGCTCGGTTGTGATTCGGGCGGACACGGGGGAGCGGGCAGTGCCGATGGCGGCACCGACGGCGGCGCAGTTGCCATCGATGCTGGCTCGCTACGCAACGTGGTGATGGTGGTGGACGATGGCTTCGACCCCAGCGTGGCAGAGTTGGCTGGCAAGGTCATTGCCAGCCACACCATCGAGTGCGTCTCGTCGAGCGACAGCGTGGACGGGGGCGCCGAGGCCGGCGCGGATCCGCTGGCCGAGGGAGCGAATCCCAACTTCGACCAAGCCAAGAGCGACCTGATCGCGGCCCTGCAGGAGCCCGATCGCTCGTGCTGGCTGCGCGAGGGCATGCAGCCCTACGATCAGCACTTGCTCGCCAGCGTCGATGGGTATCGCGATCGTTGGAACGCCGCCCTGCGCGCCGACACCGATCTCACCCAGGCTTTCACCACCTCCGAGTACGCGGCGATCACGAGCGCGCTGCAAAACGCGCCGCAGGACGCGCGGGTGCACGGCACCTCCGTAGCCGGGCTGCTGGCGTACCAGAATCCCGACCTACGCCTGGTGCTGGTGCAGTACCCCCTGCTCTCGACCAGCGAGGTCACGGCACAGGTCCAATGCACCAGCCAGGCTACCCTNNAGCCGGCCGCGCGCCGATCTGGACCGCGGGCTGGACGACGTCATTTCCCAGAACAGCGTCGGCTCGCTGAATCTGAGCATTGGCGTTCTTTCCACCAAGGCGGTCGAGGACGCCATGGTGGCGCAGGGGTGCGCGGCCGTGGATCTCGGACCCTGGCAGGCGCGCCTGTCGGCGCTCGACCGGGCGCAGGAGGCGGCGCAATCAGCCCCCAGCGCTCTCACGGTCCAGTCCGCCGGGAACGAGGGCGTGGTGGTCGACAGCCCGGCCGACTCCTCTGATTGTCGGCAAGGCGATCCCACCCACATGCTGGTGGGAGCCTACGGTGTGGACGGCGTGCTGACGAGCTTCTCCAATCACGGCCTCTGCGTGGATGTGGTGGCGCCCGGCCAGTCGATCATCGCTCCCTTGCCCGGCAACTGGCTGCTGCCCCAGGATGGCACCAGCTTCAGCGCCCCCCTGGTCGCGCGGCTGGCGAGCATGGAGGCGCCGCTGCCCTTCGAGCCAAGCCAGACGCGAAATTGGCTGGTGTCCCTGCGCGACAGCGCGAGCACGATCCCGATTGCGAAATTTCCGCCGGATGTCGTGTACGACCCCGTGAAGAAGGCCAACATGATCGCAAGCGCCTCGGACTCCTCGGGTTTGCGTCGGCTCGGCCCGATGCCTGCCCCACGCGTGGCCCTCGTGCAGTTGCGCCGGCTGCTATGGATCCCCAATCGCCTCGCCGGCCGGTAGTGCCGGCCCGGGCTTTCAGGATCCCGACAGCACCCGCCTGATGGCGTCGCGATCGATACCCTCGAGGGAGAAGCCGAGCTCGTAGGCGGGCACCTTGCGGAACAGGCGGCCGAGGTTCCTGATGGCCATGCCGCCGTAGGGGTTGAACAGGGACTGGAACGTGTCGGCCTGTCCTGCCGCGCTTCGGATCAGAGCCTCCCGGACGGATAGCGGTCGCAGGGAGAACGTGGCTTGCTTGCGCGGGAAGAAGATCGCGCGCAACGGCGCCGAGCCGGCGCCGTCCGACTCGCGACCGAAGGGGGTCGCATGAAGCTGTGGCTGGCCGTCGATGTCGGTCACCGCGACCACATCGTCGGAGAGGAGCCGGTCACCCCGCACCAGCCGGGCGGCGGTGGTCTTGCCGGCCTCGGACGGGCCGATGACCGTAGCGGCGACTCCATCGATGACGAACCCCGAGCCGTGCAGAGCGACCCCTTCACTGGCAGCCAACCGAGTGCTCAGCAATACGAAGAGGCGGCCGCGCAGGTACTGCTCCACATCGGCGGGAGGGAAGGCAAAGGCGTCCATCGTCCAAGTGGAAAAACTCAGGAAGTCGACCAGCGTGGCGTTGACAAGGAACTGTTCGTCCATCCTGCGCGACAGATAGCGCTCGGTCACGATGGGGCAGTTCAGAATCGGACAGCAATCGAACGGGTATTCGCAGCCGGTCTGGCGCGCAGCCGAAGCTGCATCGCACTCGGGCTTCTGGACCAATTGGACCCGCAGCCGCGCGTCGGGGTGGCCGTCATGGGCGCGGAAGGGCCGGTAGAGGGGTGTGTCCAGAAGGCGCTCGTACTCCTCCGGGAGCATCAAAGCAATGCGCCGACCAGCCGTCGCGAGCAGGACAGGTGGCTCCGCGGGTCTGAAGATCACATGATCCACAACGAACCGACGCGGGACATCTTTCGCCTAGGTGGCGCCGTTGCCGGTGTTACAGAAATTCTGGTTTGCCGGAGTGATCCCGCTGTTACACGCAGTCGGGAATCCAGCGAAGGTGCCCGTTTGGCATACTGCATCACCCAGTCCAGGATCGCTGCCGGTCTTGCATATCCCCTGCGGGCTCACCCCTCCACCCGGCAGCCGGCCGGCACGAGCGGTTGGCAACGACAGGTCGATGAGGGTTGGCTTTTCGTAGGGTCGTTTCATCTAGTCCTCCCTGATGCCTGCCGGCTCACAATGCGTCGCCCACCAGGCTCTTGTCCTTCAACGCGGTCAGGAATTCGTCAACGTCCTTCTCGGCCGCTTCCCGATTTCCGATGTCGTACTGGCGCATCAGGCAATCTACCAGATCCTCGCGCGAGTGCGAACCATCGAGCAGGCCGAAGAGGTAGGCGCCGGTGGTATTCAGGATCTGCACCTCACCGCTTTCTGGGTGAAAGAGCAAGGCGCCGTCGTCTTCTTGGTCCACGGCGATCTCGGGGTTGGCGATGGGGCAGCCCGGGGTCATGGCCGTTCCCTGGTCTCGCCGATGGCGCGCAGGCGCCTCTCGACGGCGGTGTTCTTGAAGATGGGATGGATCCACATAGCGTCCCCGCAGGCACCGGTTCTGCGCCAAGCCACGAGCTTTTTCAAGAGATAAAGCCGCACGGTCTCGCCGCTGTCACCGGCCGCGAAGCGAACCTTGCGCAATGGGACAGCAGCGCCGACCAGCGGCGCCAGCAGCCTAGCACTTGCCCGCGCGAGGCCGCGCAGTCGCCGCAATGGCCTGGCTGCGTGAAGCCAGAGGCGCTCCTCGGCCCGGGAGATGCCTCGCAATCGCCGCCGCCACCACCGTGCCACCACCCTGCCGATGATGTGCTGGGCTGGCACCGCGCCGTCCGGACGATCCAGGTTGTCGCCCTGGGTTACGATCCCGCCGCGCGTGGAGATTACCCGGTGCATGACCGGCTGCCCGCCGTCGTCCCGAAAAACGATGACGTTGCCGACCCGGATGTCCGCGGGCGCAACCTCCTCGACAGCCGCCAGGCTTCCGGGTCGCAGGCTAGGCCGCATGCTGCTGCCGCGCACGAGCACCGGCATCATGGCGCAACCTCCCGGGCGCCAGCCTCGGGCTGGCTGCGCGGACGCACCAGGCGCTTGGCCGGGAACAGGCCGGCGTCAAGGGCCTGCTGGCAGAACTGGAAGCCCGCGAAGAGATCGCCGGTGGCCCAGTAGTTGTGCGCCAGGCACTTGCCCATGCAGTGCCGTCGGAAGACGCACTTGCCGCACACGCCGTGGAGGGCGTTGGGCAGGTGCTCGCGAATGTCGAGCAGCGTGGGGTCGCTTTCCCAGATGGTGCGCAGCCCGACTTCGAGCGGGTTGCCGAAATCCAGGGCCGGCAAGTGCTCGCCAATGCCGCACAGGCTGGCGCGGCCCGTGCTCAGAATACCCAAAATATTGAGAATGCCGCAGCTACACCGCGCCTCGGCGCGGAGCTCGGCGAGCGATTTGAAAGCCGGTGGCACGTCGAAGAACACGCGTATTTGGGTTCCTTCGAGCAGCGCGGCCATCAAACTGCGGTAGGTATCCAGCACCTCGGCGACCGAAAGCAGCTCGCCTTGCTGTTCCATTCCGGCCGAGCGGCCCATCGAATTGACCACGTTGATCTTCAGGCTGCCGGCGCCCAGCTCGCCCGCGAGCCGTACCATGTCTGCCAGCACCGGCCGCGTGCCGCGATGAAGGCAGGTGATGATCTGAAACGGCGGCCAGCCCTGTTTGCTCAGGCTTTCCACACCGCGCAGCGTCCGGTCGAACGCGCCCGGCACCCCGCGCAGGCTGTCGTGTAGCTCGGCCGTGGGGCCATCGAGGGAGATCGACACGTCGGTACCGGTCTCGCGCAGCACCTCGGCTTGCCGGTCTCCGATAAGGGTGCCGTTGCTCTCCATGCGGAGCTTCAAGCCCATCTCGTGCAGCCCGCGCAAGATATCGAGAATCTCGGGGTGCATGAGCGGCTCGCCGCCGGTCAACTTGACGGCGCGCAGGCCAAGCTCTTGCGCCTCCACGAATATCTTGCGCATCTCCGACCAGGGCAGAAACCGCTGCGACTCGGTTCCGAAGCCCGGATCGATCCAGCAGTGGCGGCAGCGCAGATTGCAGGTCCCGGCGAGGTAGAGGTAGATCTCGGACAGAGGCGGGGTCTCAGGGGCACCCCCTTCAAAGCGATCACCTCGATCCATTTCTGCAACCCTCTCCCCAACGGGGCTCGTCTTTACCCAGAAGGTACCGCCCCTCACCCGCCACGCTGCGCGTGGCGGCCTCTCCCCGCTCGCGCGGGGCGAGGCGAATCCCAACCGAGCGCGCAAAACCGTTCGGTGCTCTAGGCTCTCCCCGCTCGCGCGGGGCGAGGCGAATCGCCGACGCGGACGCCGGCGTCCACATCCCATGAGGGAGAGGCACGGATTTCGGCTCACAGGGCGGGGACATGGCCCACCTCCGCGATGAAGCGCCGGTAGCAGTCCGCCGGATCGGGGCGGCGCAGGGAGCCGGTAAGCCCGAACTGCACTGCCGGGCAGCTTCCGTTGCAGAAAGCCGTCCACTCGCAGCCCTGGCACTCCGCCACGTCGTCCATCGGGATCTCGCGCCGTTCGCGCAGGGCGCGCAGGTGCGGGTGGTTGCGCCAGATGTCGCGGATGGGAGTTTCGCCGATCCCGCCCATCACCATGGTCGCCAGCATGTTGCAGGGGGTGATGGTCCCGTCGTGGTTGACCGCGATCTTGTCGAAGACGCAACCGCAGGCGGTCAGGCGACCCATGCGCGGCGTGGGTTCGCCTCCCGCGGTGCGGGTTTTTTCCATGGCGTGAAACATGCGCCAGCGGGCCAGCGGGCCGGCCATGGCGATCACTCGCCCTGGATAACGCCGATCGAGCCGGGCCAGGGACAGCATGGCGACCCGCTCCAGCTCGGGCGGAAGCCGGATGCTGTCGGCCTGGCGGCAAGAGCCCATCTCGATTGCATCGTTGGTGCCGAAGCTGCGCAGCCCGACGTCGTCGAGCAGCAGCTCGGCGATGCGTTCGAGATCGCCGGCGTTGTGCCGGTTGATGGTCACCCGGCTGGTGACGGGCAGGCCCGCCTGCTTGAGCAGCCGCAGCCCGCGCAGCGCCTTTTCGAAAGAGCCTCGTCCCCGGGAGGCATCGTGGATCTCGGCGGACGAGCCGTCGATGGAAACCTGGATGCTATCCAGGCGGGTCCGGCGTTCCAGCAGACGCGCCACGATGGTGCTGTCCACCAACGTCCCGTTACTGAGGATCGAGTAGCGCATCCGGTTCTCGATCGCGCGGTCGATCAGCGCCCACAGATCGGGTCGGGTGAATACCTCTCCGCCCGACAGGCAGACGCTACGCACCGCCA
>PNBO01000065.1 GCA_003136095.1 Myxococcales bacterium | reverse complement strand
GAGGTCAACCCCGACCTCGACTCGGAAGGCAAACCCGTCTTCTCCGGCCTGGCCACCGCGCACATCGCGAGCACGACCACCTTCGCCGAGTGGTATCGCAACACTTCAGGCGTCAATCATGCCACGGCCTCGAAGCTGGCCCTGTGGCAGAACGCGGACGGAAACTACGTGAACCGCTACGGGCCCAACGGGGAACAGTGGAACGTGACGGAGCCGGCCAACTGGTGCGGCAGCGTGGGCCAGGAGCTCCTGGATGCCAGCGGCAACCCGATTCCCTGCACCTTCCAGTACCAGCAGTCGGCGACCAACCCGACAGGGGGCCAGACCGACTGCCAGAAGGAGGAGGCGAAGGGCTACACGCAACTCCCCGGCAGTTGCAAAGCCAACAGTAGCGGCACCTATGTGGCGCAGTACATTGTGGCCAAAGTCGACGGCAACCCGCTCTTCTTCCCGATCGACAACGATCCGTTCTCCGCGTCCGAATTGACCGGCGCCCAGGTCCCCTCGGTACCCGCCGGCCTCTACGACGCCAGTGGCACCTGGCCCTGGGATCTCGACGCCAACGGCAACAAGATCCTGCACAATTTCAGCTTCACCGGCGAGTTCCGCTACTGGTTCAAGTATGACGCCAACAAGAGCTACACCCTGGATTTCGTCGGCGACGACGACGTCTGGGTCTTCATCAACAAGAAGCTGGCAGTTGACCTGGGCGGCATTCACACCCCGGTAGAGGGCGCCGTCACGCTGGACGCCGCCGTCGCCGCCAAGCTCGGCGGCATGCAGTCGGGCAACGTCTACGAGATCGCGGTCTTCCAGACGGAACGACAGACCACCTGCTCGTCGTACAAGCTGACCCTGAGCGGGTTCAACGCCTCCCCGACCAGTTGCGTGCCCACCTGCGGCGACGGCGTGACGGTCGGGGACGAGGAGTGCGATTGCGGCGACGGTACCGTGCCCGTGCCCGCGAGCTGCCCGGGCCCCAACGACAACCCGTCCTACGGCGGCTGCACTTCGCAGTGCAGCTGGGGCGGTTTCTGCGGCGACGGCATCGTCAACGGTTCCGAGCAGTGCGACAACGGCAAGAACAACGACGACTATGGGGCCACCTCGGGGTGTGCACCGGGCTGTAAGCTACCGTCGCGTTGCGGAGATGGCATCGTGCAGACGGCCTACTCCGAGCAATGCGACGATGGGTCCAGCAATGTGAATAGCATTGATCCCGGCGTGGCTTACGGGGGGTGCATGTCGAACTGCCAGCGCGGCGGCTACTGTGGTGACGCCGTGGTCAATGGCCCCGAGAAGTGCGACGACGGCGTCAACGACGGCACCTATGGCACCTGCAATCCGGATTGCACGCTGGCGCCGCGGTGTGGCGACGGTATCGTTCAGGCTGACTACGGCGAACAGTGCGAGCCCACCATGTCGAACGATCCCAATTGTACCAGCGCCTGCCGTCTGCCCGGCGGCTGCGGCGACGGCATCATCGAGCCGCCCGAGCAATGCGACGATGGTGCGCAGTTCAACACGGGCGCATACGGCGGTTGCGCACCAAGCTGCATCTACGCACCTCACTGCGGTGACGGCATTGTGAATGGACCCGAGCAGTGTGACGACGGCGTCAACGACGGCAGCTATGGGACATGCACGCCGCAATGCAAGCTGGCCCCGCACTGCGGCGACGGCATCATCAACGGCACCGAGGAGTGTGACGATGGCCCCAACAACGGCCTCGACGGCGTCTGCACGTCGTCCTGCAAGGCGATCATCTACCTGCCGCCGTAGCCGATTCGAAGTCTTGAGCTGTTTCACGGAGGTAATTCGTTATGCGAAACCACATTGTCAATCGCCACAACCGCCGGTACGCCATCGCCATTGGCCTGTCGGCCATCCTCGCCAGTGGTTCACTCATTGTCGGTGGGCTTGGCTGCCAGGCTGGCGGCGCTATTAGCGCCGGCTCCGGAGGCGGCGGCAGCGGCAAGGCCGGAGGCGGCAACGGTGGCGGAGGTGGCAGTGTGTCGATCAACCTCGACGCTCCCGCGATCATCGCGGCCAATACTGCGACCTGCGGCAACGGCGTGAAGGATCCGGGCGAGCAGTGCGACACCGGGTCTTCGGTCGGCGCGGACGGCAGCGGCTGCACCAAGACCTGCCAGATCGTGGATGGTTATACCTGCCCCACCTGGGGGCAGCCATGCATCCTCACGGCCAAGTGCGGGGATGGCATCCTCACCGCCACCGAGACCTGCGACGACGGCAATACCGTAGGCGGTGACGGCTGCTCGGCCGACTGCACCACGATCGAGGACGGCTACGAGTGCCGCGTGCCCGGCAAGAAGTGCACCCCGAAGTGCGGCGATGGCAAGCTGATTGGCAGCGAAACCTGCGATGACGGCAACACGGTCAGCGGCGACGGCTGCTCCAGCACGTGCCAGCTCGAGCCCGGCGCGACCTGTCCGACCTTGGGCCAGCCCTGCATCAAGGCCGTCTGCGGCAACGGCAAACAGGAGAACGGCGAGCTGTGCGATTGCGGCACCGATCCGAACAACCTGCCAAGTGGGTGCAAGGCCGTGAACGGTCTCTTCTACGGCGACGGCAAAGGCTGCTCCAAGACCTGCACCAAGGAGCCGAGCTGCCTCGATAGCTCGGGAAAGACCCAGGCCTGCACCACGTCTTGTGGCGATGGCAACCTCGATCCCGGCGAGGAATGCGACGATGGGAATCTGGTGGACGGCGACGGTTGCTCCTCGCAATGCAAGGTGGAGGGCGGCTTCACTTGTTCGACCATGAGCCAGCAGGACTCCTCGACCTGTCAGTCGGGCTCGGGGCAGTGCCTCGAATTGCCAGTCATCTACCGCGATATCCAGCCGGAAAACGTGTCGCCGGGCGGCCACCCGGACTTTCCCTTCCTAGGCACGCGCTTTGGCGGCTCCACCAAGCCGACGACCCTCTGCGTGCCCAACTCGGGCGGGCCGTCCAAGGGAAATGACTCGACAGCGCGCTGCTGGGGCATTGCGGCGAACAATCTGCTCAAGGGCAAGCCACAGCCCGGTTCCACGACATCCTGCGCCTGCCAGTTCAGCGACTGGAACATCGGCAACTCGAGCCGGATCCAGGGCAACTACACCCAGGCCGCCAACGACAGTCCCCTGTCCGACGGCAACGGCGGCTACCAGGGCGGCAGTGCCGGCAGCGCCGTGAGTACGACGAGCACTGCCGGCGCCTACACCGGCACCATCACGGGCTACACCAGCAGCAGCCCGGGCGGCCCGATTTGGAAGGGCACGGTGCCTGCCTACAAGAACGCCGCGAGTTTCAATCAGTGGTTCAACGACGACGCCTCGGTGAACAAGACCTTCACGGCGGTTCTCGAACTGGCGTCCATTGGCTCGAACGTCTACCAGTACGCCAGCAAGTCGCACCTGGCCCAGGGCGGATTTTTCCCGCTCGATACCCTGAATCCGAGCCAGGCCACGCTGTGCAACCTGTGGCCGTACTGGAATCACTACAATGGCTCGCCCTTCTGGACGACCTGCACCGGTGACCAGTACCTCTTCCCGCCCCGCGTGGTCCAAGCGGACTGCCCGAGCCAGAATCCCCTGAGCAACGGTTGCTGGGTCACTGCGGTTCCCGGCATCAAGCACGACTCGTACTTTACCGACGAAGCGCGGTACTACTTCGTCTACGACGGAGCCAACACCCTCACGCTCAGCTTCTTCGGCGATGACGACCTCTTCATCTTCATCGACGGCGTCCTGGTTCTCGACCTGGGTGGCGTCCACCAGCAGCTACCCGGCAAGGTCACGGTCACCGGCGACCCGGGCGACGCGCAGGTCACGGAGGGTGGCTGCCTCGATGCCGCCGGCAACATCACCGGTGTTACCGCGGGTTCGAATGCTTGCTCGCCAACCAACTCGACGCCCCCGACCGCCACGACGCCAGATGACTTCCGAGTCCACCAGGTCGCCATCGGCCTCAACACCGGCAAGGTCTACGAGATCGCCATCTTCGGCGCCGACCGGCACCCACC
>PNBO01000170.1 GCA_003136095.1 Myxococcales bacterium | reverse complement strand
CCGGCGACGTCCGAGGTCTTCGAGGCCACCTCGCGCACCATCTGGGCACCGAGGTTCTGGAACTTGTCTTCCAGCTCGATTTCCTTGGCGACGGTCACGCCGTCCTTGGTTACCGTGGGCGCGCCCCACGATTTCTCGATCACGACGTTGCGCCCGCGCGGGCCGAGCGTGGCCTTCACCGCGTCGGCGAGCGTGTTCACGCCAATGAGGATTTGGGATCGGCCCTGTTCGCTAAAAAGAATGTCCTTGGCAGCCATGGTGGGATCTCCTTGATGTCTTTCGTCTCGTGAAGGGTTACTTTTCGATCACGCCCAGCACTTCTTCCTCGCGCAGGATGATGTGCTCGATGCCGTCGATCTTGATCTCATTGCCGCTGTACTTGCCGAAGAGGACGCGGTCGCCCTTCTTCACTTCGAGGGGGCGCACGCTGCCCTTGTCGTTCGGCTTGCCGCCACCCACCGCGATGACTTCGCCCTCGGCGGGCTTCTCCTTGGCGGTGTCGGGAATGATGATGCCGCCCTTCGTCTTCTCTTCCTCGGCGACGCGGCGAACCAGGATGCGATCATGAAGTGGGCGAACTTTCATCGAATCTTGCCTCCGTTTGGGTCTGGTTTGGCAGTCACGTCAGCACTCGCGCGGGGTGACTGCCAATTGCAGGCCGCCAATCTATGCACGAATGCCGGCAAGTCAACCCGTGGTCGGTCGATTTTTGATGGGAACCCTGGAAGGGTTCCCATGCCCTCCCGCGATGCTCCCCCCTTCGGGGACTTCGGGACCAACACCTCCCCCGCCACGCCCCGCTCGCTGCGCTCGCGCCCTCGCGCAGCCGGCGAAGCCGGCCCGCTGCGCACGCGTTTTCACCCAAGGCGCATGTTGTCGATAAGACGCGTCGCGCCAACCGAGGCTGCGGCCAAGATCACGGCGGGCTTCTCCAGGCGCTCGACCAGACGGAGCGAATCGGCGGCGCGGATCTCGACATAGTCGATGCAGTCCACACGATCCTGCATCATCGCCAAGGCCGCGTCCACCAGCACCGATGATTGGCGTTCCCCCGCGGCGAAGCGCGCCCGCGCGGCCGACAGCCCCTCGAAGATGGCCACCGCCCTTCCCCGCTCGGTGGGCGACAGATAGGCGTTGCGCGACGACATGGCGAGGCCGTCCTGCTCGCGCAGGGTGGGCCGGCCCACGATCTCGACGGGTAGATTCAGATCCGCGACCATGCGTCGGATCACGGCGAGTTGCTGGAAGTCCTTTTCGCCGAAGAGCGCGACGTGCGGCCGCACGATGCCGAAGAATTTCGCAACCACCGTGGCCACCCCGGTGAAGTGCCCGGGCCGGCGGTCGCCGCACAGCCCCTGCGACACCTCGCGCACGTCGATGAAGGTCTGCGCCCCGGGCGGGTACATGTCCGCCCCACCGGGAACGAAGGCCACGTCCGTGCCCACACTGGCGGCCTTCGCCAGATCGCCGTCGAGGTCGCGCGGGTAGCGAGCGAGATCTTCCTTCGGACCGAACTGCGTCGGATTGACGAAGATAGAGAGGACCACGCGGTCGCCCTCCTCGCGCGCGGCCGCGAGCAGCGACACATGCCCCGCGTGCAAGGCGCCCATGGTGGGCACGAAAGCGATGCGCTCACCGCGACGGCGCGCCGACTCGGACCAGTCGCTCATGGCAGCCGGGGTGGTGATGACCTGGACGTTCGACATGGCCCCGGTTCTGCCACGAAGGAACGCGTCTACGACGAAAACGGCTTGCTCGGGGTGCCACGCGGCATCGCGGTCGTGATGGGCGGCGGCAGGGACTTGTGGGCGGGGTACTGGTCGGCCAGGTGCAGACGCTCGCGCACGTTGGCGGTCTCCTTGAGGTCGGCCTGGTGCGCGCTGATCTCGCGGCGCAAGCCGCTCAATTGCCTTTCCAGGTCGGCAATCTGGCCCTCGATCGCGGTGATGTCTTCCTTGATCCGGGTCTCCTTGCGAACCGCGTCCCCGACGATCTCCTCGACGCTGACGTTGACCGCGGCCAACGTGACCCGTACTACCCGCACGACCAGCGACATATTCGGATCGGCCGGCAGCGAACGCATCAGCAGAATCGCATCGTCGATGCCGAAGCGATGTTCCACTGGCACGACCTGCGGGGTTTCGATAACCTCGGGCTCGACCTCCTCGTGGGCGCCGAACGAGGCGTAGGCCACCGGCACCGGTGCGGCCGGATCCGCGGTGGCGGCTTCCGCCGCGACAGTGGGGCTGTTGCCTGGCTCCGCGGCCGTCGGATCGGCGTCGCTGGCTTCCTTGACCAGCGGATCCTTGATCGGCGATTCCTCCGCCGATTTCGCCTCCAGCGAGCCATCGACGATCACCTTCGGCTGGTCGTCCGACTTCTTGGCACTTTGCTTCTTCGAAAAGATGGCCATGGTATCCCCCCTGCTGTTGGTGCCGCCCAAACATACCTTCTGCTCAGCCCAGGTGAAGCCATCTTCTCGCGGTTGGTCGTTTTCGAGTTGATTTCTTGACGCGGATGTGATCGGCATCAAGTGTCGCCACGCTCACCATCGCCCGCTTGCGACGACTTGGCCTGCCCCGCGGCGGGCGCTTTTGGGAAGGCCCACAGCATCTCCGCGGGCAGGTCGTTCTCGTCGACGAACCAGGGGACCGCGTAGGAATTGGGGGCGCCGTCGGCCATCGTGGTCTTCCACGCGGCATGGAGAAAACGTCTGGGCATGGATCGAAGCGAGCCGCCAACCGAAGCCAGCGACCTCACCCCAGCCGTCCCCGCCCTCGACAGAGGAATAGAGCGTACACGTGGAACTCGACGCCTCCCATCTCGAATGCGTGTTTCTCGTCAACGGCGTTATGCTGCCCCCATGACTACGGAAGGCGAGTCCACCAAGCACGACAACATCCATTCATCGCGGGTCGGAAAGTTCATCCAGAACTATTCGACCTTTCTGTCGACCTTCGTCATCGGCGTGGCCGGGCTGGTCGCCACTTCGATCTGGCAGTACCGGCAGTCGCAGACCGCGATGAAGCAAGCCGAATCGGAGCAGAAGATCGCCACGACCAAGGCCGAGAACGAATGGCGAATTGCCCGCGCCGAGATCCTGGCCAAGAACCTCAACGTGCTCTCCACGCAGGGCGCGAACACGGCGGACCAACGCTTCGGCGTGTTGCTCTCGCTCACGCGCGGAGCGATCCTGGATCCGGAGTTGGCGGTGTCCTATGCCCTGGAGCTCGGCAAGGATAACGTCAGCTACATGCGCGACGTGCTGGCGGCCACCGAGCGCAAGAACTACCAGCAACTCGCGCAAGCCTTCGTGCTGACCTGCCTCGAGCGCTATGGGGTCCAGCGCGAAGCCGAGATCTGCAAGGACGACAAATTCGCCGAGCGGTCGCAGGCCATCGCGGATCTCTTCCACGAAGAGATGGACGCCCTCGACGCCGCGGGCGACGGCAAAGGCCTGGCGCAAGGCCCGCTCACCATCCTGCGCAACGACCGCGCGGTCCTGCCGTCGGTGGCCAAGCTCGCCTGGCTCTTCGAACCCTACCTGCAGGATCTCTACGAGAAGCGGCAGTGGAAGGAGATAGCGCATTTCGAGGCCAGCTCGCCCGGCGCCAAGCTGGTGGCCGCCATCGTGCTGGCCACGGCGCGCACGGGCGAGCTCATGGGCCAGGCCGAGACGGCCGACCTCGAGAAGTTCCACGCCGAGCACCGCAAGTGGCTCGGCGACTTCCTCCTCGGCAAGAGCTGCGATCCGGAATGCCGGGGCCGGCTCCTCGACGTCATGCTCAGCGTGTATGGCGAATCCGACGGCGACTATGACCAGGCCATCCGGCGTCTGCTCGTCCTGCCGCGCGCCGAATCCGGACCAGCGCTGGGTAGGTTGCACGGGCGTCTCCTGTGGTGCCAGGTCGACAAGGACGATCTGGAGATGTTCCGCGACCACGTGCTGGTTCCCAGCTTGACCGAGACGCTGGTTCGTCCCAAACCCGATCCCGCGTTGACCCAAGATCTCGTCGGGCTGGTGGCCATGACACCGGATCCGGCCGCTCATGGTGATGCGCAGGAGCCCTGGAACGCCTGGCAGAAGATGCTGGCTGCCCTCCAGAAATCCGGCGAGCACCTTGACCGCCTGCTCGCCAAGCGCCGCGCGGCGGTTAGGCGCGAGCGATCCGATCCGCCGCCGATGGTGAGAAAAGCCAACTTCTGCGGCGCCGCCGAGGCCAGCACGCCGACCACCGCCGAATAGCGGCACGCGCGCCGCCGTGTCCCCGCGAAGGCGGGCGTCGAACCGGTATGGGCGTCACGCGCGACCGTGTGGCACTCACGGCTGATGGAGCTTCGCCCGAAAAAACCGCCCGCGACCGTCCGCGATCCGGTATGCGTCAGACATGCGCCGCCGCCTTGCGACGCAGTCCTCATGACGCGAGCGTCGAATCCCGCTTTCCCTGAGCCTTCGTGGTCGCTGAGGTCACTAACCATCGAGGATCTGCGCGGCCTCGCCCAGATCCGA
>PNBO01000436.1 GCA_003136095.1 Myxococcales bacterium | reverse complement strand
CCTTGCCGACCGGGCGGTCGTCGGGGCGAACCTCCCCGGTCCGGAGATTCGTCGCATCAAAAGGTCCGTGGTGGCAATCAGATGCTACGGTGCAGGCTCGCAGGGGACATTGCCAAGCGTACCGTCCGGTTGCTGGACCTGTCTGAAGCAATGAAGGGAACAACGTTGATCCGCGAAGAAGTCGTACTGGAGAATGTAGATGCCGTTTTGAACTGCCAGGTGGCGGATGGCTCGCTCGCAGACGGCATCGTTCTCACGGAATGTTTCGGTTACCGTACGAGTTTGCGGAACCGACTCACCGGTTTGGTAGACCTCCGTTCTCGTCGTCGTACTGATATGGAAGAAGGCTGTCCGTACGGTCCAAGGTACGGCACCAGGGCGAACCAACACGGGCCGCGCGACGACACCTTCGCCGCCTTGAACGGGCGTTGGTATCTCCTTCACGCCGTACGCCCCTATCAGCACGACCTGCTCAAGCTCAGGTCCCGACCAAGCATGGTAGGCCAGCCTGACCTTCACCACCGCATGCGGTTCCGAGAGCGAGGGCGGGCGGTATTCGGGAATGCACGAAGACAGTCCGCATGCAATCAACGCGAGCCATCCGCCCCAAGCTAGCGTGCTGGACATGAAACCACGCACTGATTGGTTCTGTCACCGCACGCTTGCATGGCCGACGGATTGCTTGCGTTGAGCAAGCACCCGTCGTTTTGCTGCTCGCAGTAGTCAAGACAGTGCAGCCGCGCAGGCGACGGCCCGCATGACAGCCAGAGCAAAGTCCCAAGCGCGAGGGCGAGGGGGACGCAGCAAATGCGGCGCATCGGGACATCATGCGGTTCGAGGTGCGTTTCTGTCAATCCTCGCCACTGAACGGTCACAAAGGAAGCCGGTTAGCCGCGCGAACCACGGCGTGCAAGGAGGCAGTCACGATATCGCGATCGCGGCCGGCTCCCCACGCCTGCCTCCCACCTGAAGCAGAGAGTTTGACGTAGGCCACGGCTTCGGCGTCGCTGCCCTGGCCGAGCGCGTGCTCAGTGTAATCAGTCACCTGGAATTGCGTGCCCGTTTGTGCCTCGAGTGCGTGCACGAAGGCTTCGATGGCGCCCTTGCCCTCGCCTTCCGCCAGTTCCGTGTTTTCTCCATGGCGTATCCGGGCGCGCAAGTGGCAACGGTCAGGTGCTGGATGCTGAACCTCGTAGTCGAGCAGAGCCAATCTTCCGTCCGCCTCCAGATAGATGCGCTCGAAGATTTCGAAGATCTCGCTGGCGGCGAGCTCCTTGCCGCTGCCGTCGGTCGTCTCCTGTACGGCTCGGCTGAGCTCGACGGCCAACTCCTTGGGCACCTGATAACCGTGCGCGAATTCCAGGACATAGCTTACGCCGCTCTTGCCCGATTGGCTGTTGATGCGAATGAGTGGCTCATAGGCTCGTCCGACATCCGCGGGATCGATGGGCAGGTAGGGAACCTCCCAGGTTGGCGCGCCTTCGCGAGCGCGTGACGCCAGCCCCTTGGCGATGGCGTCCTGGTGCGATCCCGAGAAGGCCGTGAACACCAGCTCACCCGCGTACGGCTGGCGGGCCGGCACCGGCATTTGGTTGCAGAATTGGAAGGTCTCGACCAGGGCCGGCAAGTCCGAGAAATCCAGCCCAGGCGATACGCCCTGCGCGTAGAGGTTCATCGCCACCGTCACCAGATCGGCGTTACCGGTACGCTCGCCATTGCCGAACAGGGTTCCCTCCACACGCTCCGCACCAGCGAGCATGGCCAACTCGGCGGCGGCCACGGCGCAACCACGATCGTTATGCGTGTGCACGCTCAGCACGACATCCCTCCGACGTGCAATGTGCGTGCTCATCCATTCGATCTGGTCGGCATACACGTTGGGGGTTGACGCCTCGACCGTTGCCGGCAGGTTCACGATCATCGTGCGCTCCGGGCTCGGGTTCCAGGCCTCGACGACAGCGTCCACCACCTCCACGGCGAAATCGAGCTCGGTCGCACTGAAGCTCTCGGGTGAGTATTCGAGCACGACTTCGGTTTCCGGCACGGCTGCGGCCGCTGCCTCCACGCATTTCGTTCCCCGTACCGCCAGATCGCGAACTTGCTTTCGGCTCATGCCGAAAACGACCTGTCGTTGAACCGGGTTGGTCGAATTGTAGAGATGAATGATGGCCCGCCGAGCGCCATGCAACGATTCCACAGTGCGCCGGATCAACCCATCGCGCGCCTGGGTCAGAACCTGGATGGTGACGTCCGTAGGGATCCGATCCACTTCGATGAGGGAACGGACGAAATCGAAATCGGTCTGCGAAGCGGCGGGAAAGCCGACCTCGATCTCCTTGAAGCCGATGGCCACCAGCTTTTCGAACATGCGCAACTTACGCTCTGGACCCATGGGTTCGGCCAGGGCCTGGTTGCCGTCGCGCAGATCCACGCTGCACCAGATGGGCGGCCGCGCAAGGGTGCGCTCGGGCCAGGATCTTTCGGGAAACCGTGGGACCAGGAAGGGGCGATATTTTCGTGCATCGAACATCGGGCGTCTCCTTTTGAGCTGTGGGTTGGCCGGAGACAGCCTTGGTTCGAGTACACCAAAACCCTCTCCGGGATTTCCGCGAGAGAGGGTTTTGTGGAAGCGATCGTGCTTACACCTCTCTCGCGCTGCTAAGGAGCAGCCCAGAGAGAGCGAGAAGCTGAGAAAACGATCGCATGAACATCTCTAGGGTGCGCTGAGAATCGCTGCTCGTCAAGCGGGAGGACTTTCAGGCGCCCTTTTCAGCCCAATCGCGCCGCGCGCAGATGGCTTCCAGCGATAGTGCCTCTGGCGAACCGGGCTCCGGGGTAGCGGCGTAGCGCCATTTCACCTCGGGTGGCAACGACATCAGAATCGATTCGGCACGGCCGTCGGTGCGCAGGCCGAACAGCGTGCCGCGGTCGTAGACCAGGTTGAATTCGACGTAGCGGCCCCGGCGGAGCAGCTGCCATTCCCGCTCGCGCTCGCCCCAGCTTTCGTCTCGCCTACGCGCGGCGATGACGGCGAAGGCTTCCATCATGTGCTCGCCAAGGTCGCGCACGAAGGCGAAGATTTTTCCCGGATCCACTTCCCACTCGGTGCCTGGCGGCGGCGATGGCTCGCCGGCGGTCGCCTCGGCGCCTGCGCCGAGATAGTCGAAGAAGATGCCTCCCACGCCGCGCGGCTCGTTTCGGTGCGGAAGAAAGAAATAGCGGTCGCACCAGCGCTTGAGCCGGGAATGCAGACTCGAATCGTGCCGATCGCAAATGGTCTTGAGCGACCGATGGAACAGGATCGCGTCCTCGGCAACAACGTAATAGGGCGTGAGATCTGTGCCGCCGCCGAACCACGCCGCGCTCCCGCGCTTGATGAAGCGCAGATTGGCGTGCACCGTGGGGACACGCGGGCTGCGCGGGTGCAGCACCAGCGAGACCCCGGTTGCGCGAAAGTCGGTTCCATCGCCAGGAAGGCTGCGGGCCAGCTCGGGCCGCATGCTTCCAAACACATCCGAGAAGTTCACACCCGCCTTCTCGAACAAGCCGCCGTCAGCGAGCACGCGCGAGCGCCCTCCCCCGCCGCCCGGCCTTTGCCACGAATCCTCGTGAAAGCGCTGCCCATCCAGCGTCTGCAATCCCGCGACGATCTGGTCCTGCAAGGCGAGGAAGAATGCGACCGCGTCTTGTTCAATGTCGAGCGTCGACGAAGGACTCATCGGCTACGCTCTAGCACGCGCGGCAATGGTTTGCGCCCCTGCCCGAGATAGGCGGTGGAACCGAGTCGAAGCGGGAACGGACCGTGGTGGGTGCCGAGGTAGTCGCGCATGATGCCTATGCGACGGTTCCATTCCTGCTCGCCGATCTCGCGCCGGACGATTTCGAATGGGGCATTGCCGCGGGTAAGGCCGTCGCACAGCTCGTCCAGATCGCGAAATTCGCGCTCGCGTGCCTAGGCGAATCGAACAGGGTTTCTCTGCGTCGAAGAACCCTTCCCCCACCACGCTCGCCCCCACCGAGAGACCGCGGTGCGGTCCCCGAGGTGGGTCGGGGCGGGCAGGTCGAGGAGGATTCGGGGGCTGGCGGAGGG
>PNBO01000429.1 GCA_003136095.1 Myxococcales bacterium | reverse complement strand
GGCACCAGCGGGCCGAAGCCCTGCCGGTACTTGGCCTGGCCGGTGACCGAGAGCGCGCCCATGGTGCGGCCGTGGAAACTGCCCTCGAAGGAGATGAATTCGACGCGATTTGGTTTGCCACGCACCACGGCCTGATAGCGCCGCGCGAGCTTGAGCGCCGCCTCGTTGGCCTCGGCGCCCGAGTTACAGAAGAAGATCTTGCCGGCGAAGGCGCGCTTGGCCAGGGCCTCGGCCAGAAGAATCTGCGCCTCGATGTAGTAGAGGTTCGAGGTGTGGTGNNAGGCGGCCGGCCTGCGCCGCGATGGCGGCCGCCAGCCCCGGGTGTCCGTGACCGAGGATGCACACGGCGATGCCGGCGGTCATGTCGAGGTAGCGATTGCCGTCGCTGTCCCAGAGCAGGCAGCCGGCCCCGCGCGACATGACGATGGGCGCCCGACCGTAATTGTTGATGAGCAGTTTCTGCCCGCTGGCGATGAGCTGTTCCGACGAGTACATGGAAAACTCGAACAATAACAGAACCCGCGGCCGATGTGCGCGCGAGACGTTACGAACCGCGGCGGGTCTTGACGGCGAGGCGGAGCAGATCGAACCCTCCCCGCAGCGCCGCCCACGGGCGCAACTTGGAGCCGGGGATATCGGTCCAGGTGAGCAGTGGTTCCTCGCGGATGCGGCTGATGTCGATGGGGGCGATGCCCCGCTGCGGACGGACGAGGCGGGCGAGCAACTCGACATCGAAGGCCCAGCGCGAGGTAAAGGGGGTGGCCAGCGCCGCCGCGAGAGCGTCGGTGCGACGAAAGAGCTTGGCCCCGCACTGCGTGTCGTAGACGGGCAGACCCAGGCTGAGGCTGGCGCAAGTCGCGAAGACGCGGCCGACGTAGTGGCGGGTGTTGTTGCGCTCTATGGACCGGCCGAGGAGCTGCACGCGCGAGCCCATCAAGACGTCGTAGCTTCCTTCGCGTGCGAGCCAGGCCAGCCGTTGCAGCTCCACGGGGGGGGTGGCGAGATCCGCGTCGACGTAGCCGACGATCTCGCTTGGCCCGGTGAGAGCGTGCCGCATGCCCTGGCGCACGGCCTCGGCCTTGCCCTGGTTGGTGGGCAGGGCGAGGGTCTCGATCTGTCCGGGCCGTTGCCCGGCGAGGCCGCGCAGGACGGCGAGAGTGCCGTCCCGCGAGCCGTCGTCGACGAAGATCAGGCTCGAAGGCGCGCTCCCCTCGGCGAGCGCGAGGAAGGCAGGGCCGTCAAGTCGGGCTGCTTCCTCGAAGCAAGGGACGATCCAGGCGACGTGGGCGGTGGTCATGGGCGTCTGGCCAGAACCCAGGTGGAAAGTCCGGGCAGGGGCAGCTGCCAGTTCGCGGCGAAGCGGGAAGCGGTGGCATCCAGGGCGAGCATGGTCTTGACCGCCGCGGTGACCATGGCTCCATGATGCCACGTTCCCAGGGTGGTTTCGATTCGGCCGGCGGCAGGCGCGGCCGTTGCCCGCGCGCCCCGCGCCGTTTCGCCGAGCTTGGCGAGGGCGCGCGGCGCGAGCAGACTGGCGAAGAGTTGCCCGTGCGCGACCACGTCCACCCCCGCGGCCACGGCGAGCGCGCGCAACCTCGCCGGCGCATAGCGTCGCCGGTGTCCGAGCAGCTCATCGTGATGGGAGAAGAGCAGCGGATGGGCCGGGGCGCTCAGCAGGAGCCAGCCCCCTGGCTGGGCGCCGCTGGCGCTGGCGTCGGCCAGCAACGCCTGGTCGTCGGCCGCGTGCTCGAGCACGTCGAGCAGAAGGACGAGGTCGAAGGTCCCGCGGGGCCGCTGGGCGGTGAACGCGAGACTCGGATCGCCGTGGACCTGCTCCGCCAGCCAGGCGGCATCGTAGCCGGGGTCGAAACACGTCACTCGGGTCACCGTCGGGAGATCCGCCAGCAACCGGCGGGCGAAATAGCCGTCGCCCGAACCCATGTCGAGGGCGGAGAGGGAGGTCTTGGTGATGTTCTCGCGCAGGAGGCGCAGGTAGAAATCGGCGCGGGCGATTTCCCAGGGGTGGCGCTCGAAAGCATGCTGGGGCAGTTCCTTGAGGTCCATGGAGGCGCCGGGCACCCAGGGTAGCATAGGGGGTGAATTCGCCGTGCCGAATGACATTGTCTCCGGGTCGATGTAGTATCGGCACCCTATCCACCACCATAAGGAGAGCACATGAGGAGAAACCGAAGTCTCGGCGTGGCGCTGGTTCTGGCCCCGTCACTGGCATGCTTGCTGTCGTTTCCGACGCCGGCCCGTGCCGCGGAAGGCGAGGAACCTGCCGAACTGGTCAATCCCATCGAGATTGGCGTCTTCGGCGGCATCCACTTTTACAACAAGGACCACGGGCTCAGTCGGGACGAGGGCGACAGTACGGGCACTTCACCCGACACGGGCGGAGCCTTCGGTCTGCGCTTGGGCTACAACCTCAACAAGTGGATCGGGGCCGAAGCGGAAGGCCTGATCTCTCCGACGCGCACGCGCAACGACTCGACCCGAGACATCATTCTCGGCTACCGCGCCCAAATCATCGGCACGCTCTACCCCTGGGGGTACGTGCGGCCGTTCGTCTTGGTGGGCTACGGCGCGCTCAGCGCGTTCCCGGGCACCTTTGCCGCCGACGGTGCCCCCGTTGCGGGTCCGGGCACCGAGACCTTGCCGCGCAGCCGCGATACCGACGGTTTCTTCCACGTCGGCATCGGCGCCAAGTTCCCCATCAACGACAACTTCGGCTTGCGCCTCGACGGCCGTGGCATGGCCCCGGCTGCCATCGCTCACAAGATCGCTAAGGTCGGTAACGAAACTGGCTACGGCGGTCCGGACTGGGAAGTCCTGCTCTCGGCCTACCTCGGCTTGGGTGGCGAGAAGCCCGCGCCGCCGCCGCCCCCGGCCCCACCGCCGCCGCCCGCCCCCAAGGTCGACAAGGACACCGACGGCGACGGCATCCCCGACAGCATCGACAAGTGCCCGAACGACCCCGAGGACAAGGACGGGTTCGAGGACGAGGACGGCTGTCCGGATCTCGACAACGACAAGGATGGCATCCCCGACAGCATCGACAAGTGTCCGAACGAGCCCGAGACCGTCAATGGCTACCAGGATGACGATGGCTGCCCGGATGAGATCCCGGCTGCGGTCGCGAAGTTCACGGGCGTCATCAAAGGCATCAACTTCAAGACCAAGTCGGCCGAGATCACCAAGGATTCGCACAAGGTGCTCGACAGCGCCGTGCAGGTCCTGACCGACTATCCGGACATCAAGCTGGAGATCGGCGGCCACACCGACAACGTGGGTAAGGCCGAGTTCAACATGGACCTGTCGCAGAGGCGCGCCGACTCCGTGAAGGCGTACTTCGTCGGCAAGGGCATCTCCGCCGACCGCCTGACCGCCGTGGGCTACGGCATGGACAAGCCCATCACGTCGAACAAGACCGCGGCCGACAAGGCCAAGAACCGCCGGACCGAGTTCACGCTCCAGACCGGCAAGTAGTGGGATAGCGCCCGTAGGCGCGTCCTAGAAGAACCCGGGGCCTTCGTGAGAGGACCCCGGGTTTCTTTTTGCCCGCACGCGGAGGCCGGATATTCACCACAGAGACACGGAGAGCGCAGAGACGGATGGATAGGAATGGTTCGGATCCCGATCCGGAATCCAATCCCTTCCGGTCTCTGCGCTCTCTGCGCTCTCTGTGGTGAAAAAGGTAGCTACGGCCGCGTGCCGCGGCCGATGCCGTGGTAGGCGAGGCCGGCCTTACGCACCTCGGCCGGCTCCCAGATATTGCGGCCGTCGAACACGACCTGGCCGCGCATGACGCTGGCCAGACGCTCGAAGTTCGGCCGCCGGTACTCGCGCCACTCGGTGACCACGGCCAGCGCGTCGGCGCCCTCGGCGCAGGCGTAGCTCGATTCGACGAACCGCACGCGCTCGTCAAGCAGCTTTCGCGCGGCGGGGATGGCGACCGGATCCGTGGCCACGACCTCGGCCCCGTCGGCGAGCAGCGCCTCCGCCAGGACCAGCGCCGGCGCTTCGCGCATGTCGTCGGTGCCGGGCTTGAACGCCAGTCCCCACAGGGCGATACGCTTGCCGGCGAGGTCGCCGTGGAAATAGCGGCGGATGTCTTCGGCCAACCGGTGCTTCTGCCGTTCGTTGACGGCCACCACGGCCTCGAGAACCTGCAAGGGAACGCCCGCCTGCTTGCCGGTGTTGATGGCCGCGCGCAGATCCTTGGGAAAACAACTGCCGCCGAACCCCACGCCGGCATAGAGGAACTTGGTGCCGATGCGCGCGTCCGAGCCCAAGCCCTTGCGCACGCACTCGATGTCGGCACCCACGGCGTCGCACAGATTGGCCAGATCGTTCATGAACGAGATGCGCGTCGCCAGCATGGAGTTGGCGGCGTACTTGGTCAGCTCGGCCGAGCGGCGATCCATGACCAGCATGCGATCGCTCGAGCGTGTGAATGGTGCGTAGAGCGCCTGCAAGGTGGCGATGGCGCGCGGGTCGCTCGAACCCACGATGATGCGGTCGGGCTTCAGGAAGTCGTTGACCGCGTCGCCCTCCTTGAGGAATTCGGGGTTCGAGACCACGGCGAAACCGTAGCGGGCGTGCCGGCGGACGATGTCCTCGATCTGGTCGCCGGTGCCCACCGGCACGGTGGATTTGGTCACGATGGCGGCCCAGCCGGTGAGCCCCCGCGCGACGGTCTCGGCGGCCCGGAAGATGTGGGCGAGGTCCGCCGATCCATCGGGCAGCGGCGGCGTGCCCACGGCCAGGATCACCACCTCGGCCCCTCCGGCGGCCGCGGCCACGTCGGTCGCGAAGGTCAAGCGTCCTTCTTCGACGTTGCGGCCGATGAGCTTGTCCAGCCCCGGTTCGTAGATGGGGATCTCGCCGCGCCGGAGTGTGGCGATCTTCTGCTCGTCGATGTCCGCGCACACCACGTCGTTGCCCATGTCGGCAAAGCCGGCCCCCGCGACAAGGCCGACATATCCGGTTCCGATGACCGCGATTCGCATGTTCGGGGGCAAAACCTAGCACGCGGCACGCCATTTCGTAACACCGCCGCCGAATGCGGTACACTGTCCCCGAGTAGGCCCCATGCTGGACATCGGTCAGATCGAGAAGCTCCTCGCCGAGACCGGACGCGGGCTGGCCTCGGTGTTCGAGGTCATTCCGGACATGGTGTTCATCGTGGATCGCGACGAGAACGTCCTCTTCGTCAACCAGGTGGCGGCTCGCGCCCTGGCCAAGAAACCCACCGACCTGGTGGGACGCAAGCAGAGCGAGATCTTCGTCCCGGCCCTCGCCGCCCGTCACAGCCAGGCCATCCAGCAGGTTTTTCGCACCGGCGAAATCCTGATGACCGAGAATCAGCAGGATCTACACCAGCTCCCGGTGTGGATTGACACGCGCCTGGTTCCGTTTCGCGATCCCGCGGGAACCATCGTCGCGGTGGTGGGCATCGTCCGTGACGTCACTGTGCGCCGGCACGCCCAGGAGTCTCTGGCGCTGCGGGAAGCCTTCTTGCGCGGCATGCTCGACAACTTCCCCCACATGGTCTGGTTCAAGAACACCGAGGGTGAGTTCCTGGTCGTGAACCAGCCCTTCGCGGACGCGACCGGCAAGGCCAACCCCTCTGACTTGGTCGGCCTCGACGATTTCGCGGTCTGGCCGCACGACTTGGCCAAGGGCTACGTGGCCGACGACGAGGAAGTCATGCGGACGAGACAGCAAAAGCAGGTGGAGGAGCAGATCTGCGACCATGGCGAATTCCGCTGGGTCGAAACCTTCAAATCGCCTGTTCTCGACGCCAACGGAAAGGTGATCGGGACCACCGGCCTGGGACACGACATCACCCAACGCCGGCGCCTTCAGGAAGAGCAGCGCCGGTCACGCGAGCAACTGCGCGCGCTGGCCGCCCACGTCGAATCCGTGCGCGAGCAGGAACGCGTGCGCATTGCCCGGGAGATTCACGACGAGCTCGGCCAGTCCCTGACCTGCATGGGCATGGACCTGGCTTTCCTCGACAAGCAGATCGATCCGCAGAACCGGGAGGCGGCAGCCCGGGTGGCGGCGCTGGTCGAGCTGGTCAAGGACACTATCCGTTGCGTGCGCCGCATCTCCTCCGAGCTGCGCCCGAGCATCCTCGACGATTTGGGCCTGGGTGCGGCCATCGAATGGCTGGCCCACGACGTGGAAGCGCGCACGCACATGACCTGCGCGGTGGAGGTGCCGGAGGATATTTCGTTGCCGTTCGAGCTGGCGACGCCCCTTTTCCGGATCTGTCAGGAGGCGCTGACCAATGTCACTCGCCACGCCCATGCGACCGCGGTGAGCATTCAGCTCGAATGCCAGGACGCGCAGATCTCGCTCGTGGTCAAGGACAACGGCCGCGGCATCACCGACGAGGAGATCCAGCGCCACGGTTCGCTGGGCCTGCTCGGCATGAAGGAGAGGGTCGTGCTGCTGGGCGGAACCCTCGAGGTCAAGGGCCGGCCCGGCGAGGGCACCATTCTCGCCATTCGCATGCCGTTACACTCATGATGGGAACCCTGGTCTACTACCTCCGAGATTCTTCGCGTGGCGCGACGATTTTTTCAGCGGTCGTGTCATGAGGCTTCAGGCTCCAGGTTCCAGGCTCCAGGCTTCAGGCTATCGTGCAGGCGCGTGAGTCGAGATCCAGCACAGCTGAAGGTCTTCGCCATGGCAGACGATCTGGTCGAGCGTGTCTAGCGCGCAACCGCTCGTTTTCCGTCCGAGGAGCGCTGTGGGCTGCAAGCCCAGATCCGGCGGGCAGCCGTCTCGGTCCCGAAGAGAGAACCTGAAGCCTGGAGCCTGGAGCCTGAAGCCTTGGGTTGCGGGCGCTGATCGCCGCTCTCGACCAGAGAACCTGAAGCCGGGAGCCTGGAGCCTGAAGCCTTGGGTTGCGGGCGAAGCCCGCGCTATGAGGGTTTCGCGACGATCTGCCCCAGAAGAAATCGTGCGTCCACGTCAACTTCGACGCTGCGGTGAGGTTCGGTGCGAACGGTGCAGGTGGACGCTGCGCTCAGCCCGGCAGGACGGCGCGCAGGATCGCGACCGCGACCATGCCGATTCCGGCCAGGCACAGGAAGAAGCCAGCCGCACCGAGGCGAAACCAGGGGAGGACCTGTCTTCGCCCGCGCTCGTCGAGCTCGCGGTGGCGCGAAACCGGGGACCACAGCCAGCCGCGCGTGTCCGCCCCCAGGCGGACGAGGGCATCACGCAGGGCCAGGTGGTACACGATGCCGGCGCCGCCGCCACCGACCAGTCCGGCCAGGGTCAGAAGGGCGCCAGCCATGATCTGTAGCTCGATTCCCGGCAGCGCGAGGAGCAGCAGGTAGAGCAGCAGCGCGCCAGCGACGGTCGCTTCAAACATGGTCGGCGGGTGGGTTTGCGCTCGCGCGGGCGGGCCATGCCACCTGCGGCAATCGAGGTGCGTTGGCCTGGGCGCTGGCGTGCGATGCCCCGGAGCGGCCGCCGCCAGGTGGGGGCGTGATGAGGAAGAAGCGGACGAGGGCGAAGCCGAGGAGGATGGCAAGGACGAGCAGGGCGAAGAGCCAGAAACCACGATAGGAACGTGGTGCCGCGGCCACCCCGCCACTGGGCCTCGGTACGTGGAAGCGAGGAAACGCGAAGGACGAGCGGGCCGGCCGGCCCGTGGGCGGCGGCGCGGGGGCGACCACGGGAGCGGGAGGCGGGACCGCCTTCGCCAACGCCTCGGAGGAATGGCTTGGCGCCGCGGCCAACTGCCCCGACGAACGGCCCGGCGCCGCGGCGACTGGCCCCGATGGGCGGTTGGTCATCGCCGGCAGTTGCGCGGAGGAGCGGCCGGCGGCGGTGGGCAGCGAGCCCGACGGACGCGCTGGCGGTGTGGCGACGTTCTCGATGTCCGAGTCGTCCCCGACGCTGATGGAAGCGCCTGGCTCGACAAGGGAGTTCGCCTCGTCACTCGGCGCGCCGCCGTGGCCCGGCGCCGCGTGCGCGCCACGCGCATGCAGAGGGTCGCGCTTGTCGGTCAGCCAATGCTCCGCATCGGGACCCATGATCTCGCGCAGCTCGGCGGCCAGCTCGGGCGCCGAGTAGAGCAAGCGATGGGCGATCGCCACCTGCCTTAGCGCGTGCGCGAAGGACTCGGCGTCGGCGTAGCGGGCATTGGGATCGATAGCGAGGGCCTTGTCGAGCACGCCCTGCAGCTCTGCGGGTAGTCCCGGACACTTGCTGGCGAGCGGCGGCACCGCTTGCGCGTAGATCTTGTCGGGCGGCGTGTTGAGGTCGCCGGTGTAGATGCGCTCGCCGATGATGGTTTCGTAGATGCTCACGCCCAGCGAAAACAGGTCGCTACGCGCGTCGATGGGCTGGTTGCGCGCCATCTCGGGCGACATGTACCCGACCTTGCCGCGCACCCGATAGAAGACCGACGAGTAGGTCACCGCCTTGGCGATGCCGAAGTCGGTCAGCTTCACCTCGCCCTCGCCCGAGCACAGGATGTTCGACGGCGAAAGATCGCGGTGAATGATGCGCAGCGGGTCGCCCGATGGCGAGCGCCGGGTATGGGCGTAGGTGAGCCCGGCCAGGATCTCCAGCGCGATGTGGATGATGGCCTGTGGCGACAGGGGTTTGCGCCGGCGCGCGCGCCAGGCGATGGTGCGCAGGTCCGCGCCGCGCACGTATTCCATGACGATGAACAGTCGCTCGTTGGCGTTGACCAGGTCGAAGGTGCGGACGATGTTCTGGTGGTCCAGCGTCGCGGTGATCTTGGCCTCGCGGAAGAAGAGGTCGCGAAACTCCGGCCGGCTGGTGAATTCGGGCAGGAGCTGCTTGAGCACGACCTCCTTCTCGAAGCCGCCCGGGCCGATCTTCTTGCCCACGTAAATCGCACCCATGCCCCCTTCTGCGAGGTATCGCTCGATGCGATACTTCCTCGACGGAACTTGGGCGGCCATCTCCGCAACACTAAGCTGCCTTCGCACCAGACGCAACGCCGGCACCCTCGATGACATCCCCACTGCACAGCCTGCTCGATCTTCGGCGCGATGCCGAGCAGGCGGCGCGTGTCACCCTCGAAGAGGCGATTGCCGCGCGGGTCGAGGAGGACGAGGAGCAGGCGCGCCTCGTCGGGTGTTGGCGCGTCGCCAGGGCCAAGCTGCTCCGGGAGGAACGATGTCGATCGTCCACGCCCAAGACCGTGGCGCAGGCCCAGGCGCGCGAACGCTACCGGGAACGCCTGGCGGCGGAAGCAACGGGGGCGGCTTTGTCCGCCGAGGAGCATCTCGAGGGCGAGCTCGCCACCGCCCGTCGCGCCGAGAGCGAGGCGCGGCTGGCCTACGAGGCGGCGCGCGTGGCACTCGAAGCGGCGGCGAAGCTCCAGGAGCGCGCGGACGCCGAGGCGGCGAAACGAGCGGAACGTCGGGTCGAGGAGGCGGCTGGCGATCACGCCAACGCCGCCTTCGTCAAAAGTCGAAACCGTCCTTGAGGTACTGCGCATTCACGGCGAGCGACAATTCCAGGGGCTGGCCGTAGAGGTAGCGGTAGCGTGCGTAGATGCCGAGCACGCGCTTGATGTATTCGCGGGCCTGGTCGTAGGTGACCAGCTCGACGAATTCGTCGAGCGGCCGACCATGCCACTGATCGCACCAGCGCATCATGGCACGCGCGCCGGCGTTGTAGGCGCCGGCGGCGAGGGCCTCCTGGCCGCCAAAACGGCGGAGCAATCCGCCCAGGTAGGCGGCGCCGAGGCGAATGTTGGTGTCGGGATCGAAAAGCTCGTCGGGGAAGATCGTCAGGCCGAGGTGCTTGGCCACCTCGGCGCTGGTGCTCGGGATGAGTTGCAGCAGGCCGCGCGCATCCGCCGGCGAAACCGCGAAGGGATAGTAGGTCGATTCCTTCCGCATGATGGCGTAGACGAAGAGGTCGGGCGCGCCGGCCGCCTTGCCGTGGTTCTCGACCGCGCGGGCAAAGGCGCGCGGATAGAAGGCCTCCCAGAAGAGACGCGTGTCGCCGAGGACAGCCTCGCCGGTGGCTTCCGTCAGCTTGGACGCCCGGTGAAAGGCGAGCAGGCGCGGGTAGGTGGAGAGTAGGAATGGCCGGGCGGACGCCTTGCCCTGGCGCTTGAGGATGCCGGGTTCGCCGCGTTCGAGCTCGAGGCCGGCTTCGACCTCGAGGCCGACGCCTTCGAGCTCGAGGGCCCGACTGACCACGGGGTCGCGCAGGGGGGGGGGCGGCACGCCCCGGCTCGGCAGAGCGAGCGCGGGCAGCGGCTCGCCCAGCTCGCGCAGCCGCGCCTGCGCGAGCAAGGCGTAGTAGTGGAACGGCGCGCGGGCCGCGCACTCGTGGAGCAGGCGGCGCGCCTCGCTCGCTTGCCCGGCTTGCGCCAGGATGCGCGCCCGCCAGTAGAGCGCGCGCAGGCTAGCGTCCTCGNNAGGTACCAGGCGGCGTCGTCGGCGAATCCGCTCTTCGGGTAGCGCGCGAGGGTTTCGCGCAGATCGGGCAGGGCCGCGCGGAAGTGGCCGCGGTTGATCTCCAGCCAACCGGAGCGAAACTGCGCCTCCGCGGCCCAGCTGGCGCCGGGGTACTTGGCGACGACCATGCGGTAGCTCGCGATGGCCTCGTCGTCGCGGTCGATGCGCGAGAGGGCGCGCGCGCCGTGGAAGGCGGCGAAGGCGGCCTTCTCGCCGGGGAGCTTCGGCGCCACGGCCAAGAGGAGCTGGGCGGCGCCGGCATAGTCGTGCCGGGCGTGGTACTTCGCCATGCCCATGGCCAGGTCACGCTGGACCGCCAGGTCCGGGGACAGCGCCGGCGGCAGGAGCAGGAGCTCGTCGTAGGCTTCCTGCCAATGGTGGCCTTTCGACAAGGTGGCGGCGCGCTGCAAGCGCTCCTGCGGCGAAGGTTCGCTGCGCGCTGGTTCACCGGGCGACGCGGGAGCCAGCCGCGCGGCCCGCTGGCCCGCCTCGCTGGCGAGCGGGTGCGCGGGAAAATCTACATGGATCTGCAGGAACGCGCGTGCGGCTGCCGCGGCCGCGCTGGCCCCCTTGCCGCGCGCTGCCTCGGCTTGCACCTCGGCCATCCGGAATCTCGCGACCGCCGCATCGCCTGCCTTGCCGCCCACGACCTTCTGGTAGGCGGCCGCGGCTTCCTGCCGCTGGCCCTCCATCCACAGGCAGTCGGCCACCCGCCAGGGCGCCAGGGCCGCGAAACGCGAATCGCGCGCCTTGGCCAACTCGGCGAAGGCCGCCCGCGCCTGGCCGTAGTTGCCGGCATAGAAGTGACTTTCGCCCAGAAAATAGAGGTAATAGTCCCGGTTCTTGGGCAGGGCCCCACCCAGCGCGGGTAGCGCGCGCGCAGCCCTCGCATAGTCGCCTTTGCGAAACGCGGCCACGGCGTCCGCGAATTCCGCCGCGCCCGCGCGCGGCTTGGCGGCAAGCGAAGCCGCAAGGAAGAGCAAGGCCAGCGGAGCGGCGGACATGGCCCGGCGAATATTGCCGCGACGGACAGAAGAAACGCAACCGCGCCCGCAACTTTTCCGGGGCCCTGACCGATGACGGAAATGGCCACCCAATGCGGGCATTGATAACCCGGCGGGAAGGTGGCAAAAGCAACTCACCACGGCGAGGAGGCCAAGCAACCATGGGTAGCGTCAACAAAGTCATTTTGGTCGGAAATCTCGGGGCGGATCCCGAGCTGAAGTACACCCCGAGTAACCGGCCGGTGTGCAACCTGAGCGTTGCCACCAACGAGGTGTGGAAGGACAAGGGCGGCCAGAAGCAGGAACGCACGGAATGGCACCGGGTCAACGTGTGGGGTGAGCAGGCCGAGCATTGCTCGAAGTACCTGGCCAAGGGCCGCATGGTCTACGTCGAGGGCCGCCTGCAGACGCGCTCGTGGGATGACAAGGAAGGCAAGAAGCGCTACAGCACCGAGGTGGTCGCGGATCGCGTGGTATTCCTGGGCGGTCAGGGGCCGGGCGCCGAGGGCGGCACCGGGGGCGGCAAGGGCAAGCGCGCCTGGGGCGAAGAGGCGCAGGCACCGCAGGCACCCGCCGCCGCCGACGGCCCCTCCGGCCCGCCACCGAGCGACGACGATATACCTTTCTAGCTTCGCGGATTCTTCACCACAGAGAGCGCAGAGGGCGCCGAGGGCGGAATAGACCACAAAGGGTTCGGATCGAGATCCGGAATCCTTCATTCCGCCGAAGACTTTTCGGCGGCGCCCGCTCCCGAGAAGCCTCTGATCTACTACCTCCGAGATTCTTCGCGTGGCACGACGATTTTTTCAGCGGTCGTGTCATGAGGCTCCAGGCTTCAGGCTTCGGGCTTCAGGCTTCAGGCTATCGTGCAGGCTCGTGCGTCGAGATCCAGCAAAGCTCAAGGTCTTCGCCATGGCAGACGATCGGGTCGAGCCTGTCTAGCGCGCGACCGCTCGTTTTCCGTCCGAGGAGCGCTTCGGGCTGCAAGCCCAGATCCGGCGGGCAGCCGTCTCGGTCCCGACGAACATCGTCGAAGGCTCGGCTCGTAGGTCGACGAGGGACTATGTCCATTTCCTGACCGTGGCGCTCGGCTCTGCGTCGGAGGCTCGCTATCTGATCGGCCTGGCGCATCGGTTGGGCATGATGCACACCGAAGATCACGACCTCCTTGCTGCACGATACGGCGATCTCCTTCGGGCCATGGAATAGCTGATCGCCGCTCTCGACCAGAGAACCTGAAGCCTGGAGCCTGGAGGCTGAAGCCTTGGGTTGCGGGCGAAGCCCGCGCTGTGGTGAAATGAATTCCGGAAGCTCCTGCAGGGCTGGGCGAGCGAGTGACCGCGGAGTGGACTATCATCGCCTGATGCGAGGCAGGATTTGCGCGCTGGTGGCTGTTTGCGGCGTTCTCTTGATCGCGCACCCGGGTGCGGCGGGTGAGGACGGTGCGCGGCCGCGCCAGGCCGAACCGGTCTTCCCGCGCTTCTTGCGGCCGTTGCCCGGCGAGCCCGCGGCCGCGCCGGGCAAGGCCGGCTCCGCGCTGGGCCGCAGCTTGCTGCTGACCTTCGACGACGGGCCGGATCTGGTGGGAACATCACTCATTCTCGACGAGCTCACGCGGCGAGGCGTGAAGGCCGTGTTCTTCGTCAACGGGCACCACATCGTGCGCGACCGGCCCGAGGATCTGGCGCGCCGCGACCTCCTGCGCAAGCTAGCCACGCATGGCCACCTGGTCGGCAATCACACCATGAACCACAAGAACCTGTGCCAGGAGCGCGAGGCCATCGCCCCCGAGATCGACGGGGCGTCGGAGATCATCGCCTACGCGACCTCGGTCAGGCCGTTGCTCTTCCGCTCGCCCTATGGCGCCCGCTGCCGGGAGCTCGACCGCGCGCTGGCCGAGCGGGAGGTGATCCAGGTCGGCTGGAACATGGATCCGCAGGAGTGGCGCGGCGAGGACGAGGACGCCATCGTCAAGTACACCACGGCGGGTCTCCGCCGGGCGAAGGGCCCCGTCATCCTTCTCCTGCACGACAAGAATGTCCTGGGGGTGCGGGCACTCACGCGCATCCTGGATTTCGTCGACGGGGAAAACGCCCGCGCCACGCGCGAGGGGGGAAAGCCCATTCGCCTGGTCGACTACCGTGTGCTCTTGCCCGCGCCGGAGCTGCCCGAAACCGGCATCGAGCCCTGGGCTCGCGTGACTCTCCATTCGCTGGGCGCGCTGGCCGATCTCGCCGCATTTAGGTAGGGTGGATTCCGCACGAGGCGCGCATGGGCACGACCATTCTCATTGTCGATGACGAAAAGAACATCCGGCGGACCGTGCGCATGGTGCTCGAGGGCGAGGGCTACTCGGTCGAGGAGGCGTCGAGCGGCGAGGAGGCGCTGGCTAGGCTGCCCGATATCGCGCCCGACCTGCTCCTGCTCGACGTGCAGTTGCCCGGGATCTCCGGGCACGACGTGCTGGAATCCTTGCGCAAGGCGCGCCCGCCCGAGGACGAGGGCGCGGCCAAGCCGCCGGCTCCGCCCGAGCCCCTGGTCATCATGATTTCCGGCCACGGCACCTTGGCCGACGCCGTGCGGGCAACCAAGGCGGGCGCCTATGATTTTCTGGAAAAGCCCCTCGATCGCGAGCGCCTGATGGTGACCCTGCGCAACGCCCTCGAACGGCGAGCCATGGCGCGCGAGGTGGCCGGCCTGCGCGCGCTCCACGAGGGACGCTTCGAGATGGTCGGGCAGACCCCGGCCATGGCCGCGCTCTACGCCCAGATTGGCAAGGTCGCGCCGACCCGTACCCGCGTGCTCATCACCGGCGAGTCGGGGACGGGCAAGGAGCTCGTGGCGCGCGCCATCCACCGCGAGAGCTCCTTGCGCGACCGGCCCTTCATCAAGGTGAACTGCGCCGCCATTCCCCCCGAGCTCATCGAATCGGAGCTCTTCGGGCACGAGCGGGGGGCGTTCACCGGCGCGGCCGCGCGCAAGAAAGGCTTGTTCGAGCTGGCCGACGGCGGCACCATCTTCCTCGACGAGATCGGCGACATGAGCCTGTCCGCGCAGGCCAAGGTGCTGCGTGTGCTCCAGTCGGGCGAGCTCTCGCGCGTGGGCAGCGAGACCACCCTCAAGGTCGACGTGCGCGTGCTCGCGGCCACCAACCGCGATCTGCAGGCCGCGGTGGCCAGTGGCGTTTTCCGCGAGGATCTCTTTTTTCGCCTGGCCGTGGTGCCCTTGCGCGTACCGCCGCTGCGCGAGCGGGCGGCCGACATTCCGCCGCTCTGCAAGGCTTTCGCGGCACAGATCGCCGGCGAGAACGGGCTGCACGAGAAGGAATTCGCGCCCGCGGCCATCGAGATCCTTTCGGCCTACACCTGGCCGGGGAACGTGCGCGAGTTGCGCAACGTGGTCGAGCGGCTGGTCATTCTCTGTGAGGGCACGGTAGGCGCCGGCGATCTGCCCGAGGAGATCGTCGCGGAGGTGGCGCGGCGTGGCCGCCCGGTCCGCAACCTGGGGGCGCTGGCCTTGCCCCCGGAAGCGGCGAATCTCTCCCTGCGCGAGTTGCGCGATCTGGTCGAACGCCAGGTGGTACGCGCCAAGCTCGAGGAGAACGACTGGAACATTTCGCGGACCGCGCAGGTCCTCGGGCTGGAACGCACGAACCTACACAAGAAGATGCGCGCTCTCGGCATCGCCCGCGACGACCGCTAAAGACCACATCCTTCATCGATGCCTTGCCATCGTCGTGGTCGTGGCCGACCACGACCACCCTTCGTTGCCCGGCCAGGCGAGCGACCTCGCGTTGGGCTACTGCGGCGTCGCGGCGCTCGACGCGGGATCAGGGAGGCACGCCTGGGCTTCGCAAGAGGCCGACTTCGTGCTACCGATCATGTATGCCCGAAAGAAAGGCGCGCGCCCGCGCGGCGGTGCACGCCGCCAGCCAGAAGATCGAGAAGATGCTCAAGGATAGCCCCGCCTATCGCAAGGTGGAGGAGGGGCTCTACGCCGTCAAGCAAGGCAGCTCGATGATCATGATCAAGGTGCATCCGTGGAAGGATCGCGCGATCATTCGCCTGGTGGCGCAGCTCGTGAAGGGCGTGACCATGGAGTGCATGCTGGCGGTGGAGCTCCTGGAGCTCAACGCGGTCCTGCGCTTTGGCGCGTTCGCCTTCGTGCCCGAGGGCCAGGCCATCATCCTGTGTCACACGCTGGTCGACCGTGACCTCGGCGACCGCGAGGAATTCACGGAAACCATCCGCGACTTCGCGTTCGTGGCCGACGAGTACGACGATCGCATCGCCGCCCGCTACGGCGGNNCCGGCTGACCACCCTCAGGTCAAGCCGCCGGCGATGTCGAAGACCTGACGATAGAATTCCAGCTCGGCGGTGAGCGCGGCGCGGATGGACTCCTTCCGCCGGAAACCGTGCTGCTCGTCGGGAAAGAGCCGCACGGGCGCGGCCAGGCCACGCCGCCGGAGGGCCCCGGCCATGGCCTCGGCCTGCGCCTTGGGCACCACCCGATCCTGCTCGCCGTGAAAGAAGATCACCGGGCAGGACAGGGCGGACGCGGCGAAGAGCGGCGAGCGGGCGCGGAAGAGATCGCGGCAAGCCGGGTAGGGCCCGACCAGGGAATCGAGGTAGCGGCTTTCGAACTTGTGCGTATCCGCGGCCAGGGCCGCGAGGTCGCAGACGCCGTAGTAGCTCGCGCCCGCGGCGAACACGTCGTGAAAGGCGAGCGCGCAGAGCACCGTGTAACCGCCAGCGCTCGACCCTCGAATGGCCATGCGCCCGCCGTCGACCACTCCGGCCTCGGCCAGGGCGGTTGCGCCCGCGACGCAATCCTCGACATCGGCGACACCCCACTGTCCGTCGAGCAGCTTGCGATAGGCACGGCCGTAGCCGGTCGAGCCGCGGTAGTTGACGTCCAGGACCGCGAAGCCGCGGCTGGTCCAGAACTGGATACTCGGATGCAAGGCCGTGGAGGTCGAGGCCGTGGGCCCGCCGTGGCAGAGCACGAGAAGCGGCGGCCGTTGGCCGGGCAGACCTTCGTATCCTGGGTTGTGCGGCAGGTAGAGCAGACCATGCGCGGTCACGTTCCCCGCGGTGGGGAAGTCGAAGGCGCGCGGGCGCGCCACGATCTCGGGTGCCAGTGGAACACCGGCGGGGCGATGGAGCAGGCGCACCGCGCGGGTTTTTCCCTCGAAGGCATGGATCGCGGACGCCTGGTTCGCCGAGCCGCCGACGAACACGGCGCGGCCCTCGGCGGCGAAGATGGGCCCCAGCTCGGTGAGATCCGTGTCCACGAACTCCAGCCGGCCGGTCGCGGAGTCCAGAGTACCGAGACGCCAGAAGCCTGACTGCTGCAACAGGCATGCGAGATTGCGCTCGTCGAGCCACGCCGAGGTGGAGAGGCCGAAGACCCACAGCGGCGCGGCGAAGTCCGCCGCCATCTCGCACATGCAGGTCACGGCGCCGTCCGGACCGAGCCGGTAGAGGTTGGAGAATCCGCTGCGATCCGAGACGAAGGTCAACTCACCCTTGGGCGACCACCCGGGCTGGAAGATGGCTTCACCCTCGCCGCCCGTCACCTTGATCGGCGTGGCGAGCGAGCCGTCCGCGCGGATCCCGGCTACCTGCAGTTCGCACGCATCCCAGGGCATGGCGGGATGGTTCCAGCAGAGGAAGGCCAGGCGCTGGCCCGCGGGATCGAGGCGCGGAAAGGCGTAGAAGTCCGCCCCGCGCCGAAGTGGGGTCACTTCGCCCGTGGCGAGCGCGACGGCCGCGAGGAAGTTCTCGGCCTCGCCGCCGTCGCGGGCGCGCTCGACCACGCAGAGCAGGCGGTCGCGCCGGTGGTCGAACTGCAGATCGGCGTAGCGGTCAGGTCCCGGAGCGGTCAGTGGCGTGGGGCCGGTGGGGCCGGCGCGGTAGAGCCGCTGGTCGCTGTCGTTGGCGAAGATGACCAGGCCGTTCCTGGCGGCGAAGGCGCCGCCGCCGTACTCGTGCACGCGGGAGCGCACGGAATACGGCGCCGGCACGAGCTCGCGGACCGGTCCGGCGCCTCGCTTGCACAACAAGGTTAAGCGGCCCTGCTCGAGCGGCCGACTTTCCGTCCAGTAGAGATCGGCGCCGTCGAGCCAGAGTCCGGAGAGACGCACGCTACCGGCCGCGACCGCCTCGGCGCTCAGGGGCGAGGGCCACGCGCCATAGGGGGCTCCGCGCTTCGTGGTCACGGGGGCGAGCAAAGATAGTCGTTGCAAGGCGGCTGGGCGTGGCAGGAGGAGCATGTCTGCAGACGCCCGTCCTCAAGCACGCGCTGGTTGGCGTCGAGGCGCTGCCAGTGCCAGTCGGCGTTGGCGGCGTCGTAGCCGGGGTTGTCCTTGGCCATCAGGTAAAACCCGCTCAGGCTGGTGCACGTCGATTCGGCGTGCTGTTCCGCCGCCACCACGCTCCCCGGGGGCAGGGGATAGCTGCCGGTGGTGTACGGGCCCGCGGCGACGTCGTTGGCCAGCACGCGCTGGTAGCCAAGGCCGTGGGCGGGGACGGCGCGGCAGGTGCGCACCGCCTGGAATTTCGTAAGGTAGTCGAGCGGCAAGAAGGTGCTGTGTTGTGCGGTGCTGTCCTGGAAACAACCGGCGAGTAGCGCGGTACCCGCGGCCAACACGGAGAGCGTGATCTTCATCCTAATCCTCCGCCTCCGCCACTTCGATGCGGTTGCGGCCATTGGCCTTGGCCCGGTACATGGCCGTGTCCGCGAGGCGCAGCAGGAGATTCTCGCGGCGGCGCTGATTCCCGCTCGGCGCCAGGTGGTCGCGGTACGAGGCCACGCCGATGGACGCGCGCACGCCAGGCAGGGGTTGGGCCGTCTCGACCGCCTCGGTGTCGGCGTCAAAGAAGGTTGCCTCCTCGATCACCCGGCGGAGCAACTCGGCGGTTTGCGTGGCACGCTGCAGATCCGCGCCGGGCAGAATGGCCACGAACTCGTCGCCGCCATAGCGGGCTAGGACGGTTGCGGGCGGGGCGTTCTCGGCGAGCAGGCGCGCCACCTCGCGCAGGGTCCAACTGCCCGCCACATGCCCGAAGTGATCGTTGATGGCCTTGAAATAGTCGAGGTCGATGAAGAGCAGCGACAGATCGGTGCCGTTGTGGTCGGCGTGGGCGATCTCGTCCTGCAGGCGCACGTGGAAATAGCGGCTGTTGAACAGGCCGGTCAGGTGATCGAGCCGGGCCAAGGCGCGCGCGCGTAAGGCGTCGAGGGCGTTCTGGATCGAGGAGGACATGTAGGCCGCGAAAATGCGCAAGAGCTCGTTGTCGCGCGCGGAATAGGGGCTGCCCGAGCGCCGGTTGGTCAGCTCGAGCACGCCACAAATGGAATCGCCGACCAGGACGGGGACCCCGATGACCGAAGCCGGAGCGGTGCCGGAGCTCCGGCTCGGGAACTCGAGGAGCGGATCGTCGGCTTCCAGGTGATCGCTGCGGTAGGGCAGGCCGGTGCGATAGATGCGCCCGGTGAAACCGCGGTCCGAGGAGATGCGTTTGCCGAGGAGCTGGGCGGAGTCGGGACCGTAGACCGCGATGAAGGTCAAGCGCGGCGAGCGCACGCCGGCCAGCGTGGCGCGCGGATCGTCGAGTAGGATGCCGCCCGCCTCGGAGGGCACGAAGTCGTTGGCGCGCTCCAGGATCTCGCGCAGGGCCGCGTCGAGGCGCACGTCCCAGCGCTCGGTGTCCTGGTCGCGGCGCGAGCGCACGAAGAAGCGGGTAATTTCCTCGGCCGACAGGGTCAGGATGGGACCGGGCTCGACCGCCGGGTTGGGGATCGACACGTCGTCGAAAAGCGGGGTGAGCGGCGCGGCGGCCTCGCCGGCATTGGTGCGGGCGGGCTTTTCCCGCTCGCGCTTGGCCTTGAGATCGAAGTCCGCCACGGCTGGTCCCTGGTTGGCAAGGTTACTCAAAAATCGGGGGAGGGTCCACCTACACCACTCCCGCTGCCTCGGGATCGTGGGTGCCCTTGTAGGCGGCGCGGAGGCGGACGCGGCGTTCGAGGTCGGTGATGATGACGCGGGCGACGTCCATCCGATAGATCTCGCGCAGGGAATGGATGCCGCCGGGGGAGAAGGCGTTGAGCTCGAGGATCTTGCCGCCGGCCAGGTCCACGCTGACGAAGGTGAGGCCGTCGACCAGAAGCTTGGGCCGCAGGAGGTCGCAGATGCGCTCCTCGGCGGNNCCGTCCTCGGCCTCGGGCAGGTATTCCTGCGCCACCGCGTAGCCATCCTTGGTGATGGAGGTGATGATGGCGTTCAGGTTCCTGGGCTGGCCGCGCCGCACGTGGAAGACCTTCTCGCGGCCGGCGTGGGCCAGCGGCTTGAGCACGGCCTCGCCGCCGAGCTCGCGCACGAACGCTTTGAGTTGGGCGGGCGAGCGCGAGACCAGGGTGCGCGCGTGCACGTCGGCGGGCAGGTCCGCGAGGTAGAGACGGCCCCAGGCGCGAAACACGCCCTCGGGATCATTGACCACGAAGGTGCCATCGAGGCGCAGGCGCCAGCAGAAGTCGAGGATGGGCGAGGGTGGGGCGCCGTGCGGCTCACGCAGGGGGTTGTAGCGGATGAAGACTACGTCGAAGCCTGAAAGGGTGTCATCCTCGCGGACAGCGTCGCCCGAGAGGAGAGCCCGGTGGAAGTCGGCGGGCTTGGCGTAGTCGCCAGCGCGCACGCGCAAGGTGGTGGCCAAGACGCTGCCGTCGTCGAGGAAGGACAGGTCGTCGGCCGTGACGAAGCACACTTCGTGGCGGCGGCGGTGCGCGGACCACGCCAGGTGAACCCCGGCGAAGGTTGGCTGCAAGGACGGCAGGCCGCCGATGAGGAAGCCGATGCGCATGGCTGGGAGAGTCAGTTTAACCTCGGCAGCGCCCGCGCCGCCATGCTAGGAAATCGGATTCGAACGTGAGGCTGGGTCGCGATACATCGTGGAGCGCCGCCGTCGTCATGGCGGCCATGGTGTTTGCGTGGCTGTGCACGACACCGTCCGCCATCGCACTCATCAACTGGGATAACGCCGCTTACATCGCGGAGATCGCCAGCGGCGGCTACTCCTGGTCCCACCTGCCCTGGAGCAGCCACCTCGGCGTCGGCCAGGAGTACAAGCTGGGGGTCTGGTTGGCCCAGGTCTTCGGCGGCACCGTGATCGACGGATTCCGCCTGGTCAACGCGCTGGTCTTTGCGGCGACCTGCTGGATCCTCTTCGACACCAGTCGCCGCATCTGCGCGAATCGCGTCGAGGCCGCCACCCTCACCGCGCTGTGGGCGACGGTCTGGGTCAACCTCCACTACCACCTGATTCTCGAGGACAACTTCCTTTTCCTGGCGCCTTGCGCGGCCCTGCTGCGCATCTGTGTGCTGCGCGTGGATGGCTGGCGGCCGCGCGATTCGCTCCTCTGCGGCATGTTCTGCCTGCTCGGTTTCCTGGGTTCGTACCAGGCGCTGCCCTACATCATCACGGCGGGATACGCCGCCTTGCTCGGCCCTGGGCGGCCCTGGCGGTGGCGCATCCGTGATGCCGCGTTCGTCGGCGTGGGGTTCGTGGGCACGCTGCTTGGCTGGATGACGTTCACCGTCGTCACCTCGGGGCTTTCGTGGAAGGTGGTGACCGGGCAGGTCCTGATGGGCCCCACGCCCAACTTCATGCCGCACTCGCCCGCGCAGATGCTCAAGTACATCTTCGACGGCCGTTCGGTCCTGGAAACCTTCGGCAACGGGGTGTTCTGGAATCTGAGTTTCCACGCCTACAATCTGCCGTGGGGACCGCCGGTCAGTCGGTGGACGCTCGGGCTTCTGGCGGCGCTCGTCCTCGTGGCCGTGTTCGTCGTCGCGACCCGCTGGTCCTGGCGGACGCGCCACTTCGCGCCTCACATCCTGGCCGCGACCCTCTTGCTGCTCGCCTTCGTCACTTCTCTGCACAAGGACGCGGCCGAGTACACCGGGCTCAAGCGCTATGACTTCGTCCCGCTCATTGTGGTTTTTCTGGGGGCGTTCGCGCTCGGTGGACTTCGCAAGCATTTCGCCCGCCGCTGGCTCGCGGCCGCCAGCCTGGGCCTCGCGGCCGTGGTGATCGTCGTGCAACTCGCGCTCGGTCTGCGCTGGACCATGCACGAGCATGCCCGCTACGCGACCACCACCTCGTGGAACCACTTCCCGCATCCCGAACCGATGCAGTTCGGGCGCGAGGGCAAGTCGTGGTTTCGCTACTTCCGCGATCTCGACCGCGAGCACCGCGACGCCTGCACGCTGGTGCTCTCCTATGGCGAGATCGCCGACAGCACCTGGAACTTCGACATCACGGGCTCGCTCTATTCCGAGGTTCACGACCACCTGGTGCTCATCGACCAGGCGATGATGAACCGCTTCTCCCCGACCCATCGCCGTGTGGTCCCGCACTGGGTGCGCGCCGAGGAGGCCAGGCTTCCTGCTTGCGCCTGGGCGTCCGAGCCGGCGCGTGCAGTGCTGGCCAGCGTTGGTCGCTGAGCTCGCCCTACCGCTGCTGGGCCGCGTGGTGGCGGTTCAGGATCTCGGCTAGATCGTCGAGCGGCAGCGCGGGCGCGAAGTGGTCGGCCTGGCCACGCATGTCTTCGGCCATGCACAGGGCGTTGACGATGGCCTCCTCGGTGCATTCCACCACCGCTTCGTAGAGGCCATCGCAGGCGTCGTCGAGCAGCACCTCGATCTGGTGGGTCATGCCCGAGGTGGAGCGGGGCACCTGGTTGGCGGTGGAGAAGCCGATGATGATCTCGCCCGACGCGTGCGCGGCGAACGAGCCCACGCGGCCGATGCCCAGGGCCGCGCGCTTGCACAGGCGCGTGATCTGATTCGGCAACAGGGGCGCGTCGGTGGCCACCACACAGATGATCGAGCCGGCGTTGCGCACGCGCTTGCCGTCGTTGGCATAGTCGGGCGCGAGGATCTCGCCGACGGGAACGCCCGCGATGCGCAGGGAACGCATGATGCCGAAATTGGTCTGCACGAGCACGCCCAGGTTGTAGCTGGGCCCCGTCTCGCCGTTGCCGCGGAAGATGACAACCCGCCGCGAGCTGGTGCCGATGCCGGCCTTGAAGTCGCAGGTGATAAGTCCGGTGCCGGCGCCGACCGAGCCCTCGGCCACGGGCCCCCCGCTCGCCTGCTCGATGGCGCGATAGACGTGCTCCGAGCGCACGTGGCGGCCGACGGCGTCGTTGAGCCACGAATCGTCGCACTCGCCCACGATGGGGATGATCACGTCGTACTCGTCGCCGATGCCGGGGAATCGCCGGGTCATCCACTTCACCGTGGCGTCCGACACCTTGCCCACGGACATGGTGCTGGTGAGCAGGATCGGGGTTTCGAGGAGGCCCCATTCCACGACCTGGGTNNGGAGAAGATCGGATCCGGCGGCAGGATCGCCGTCACGCCGGTGCGTACCGGACCTTCGCCCACCACCAGCGGGCCCTCGCCTTCGATGAGGGTGGTGTGGCCCACGCGCACACCCGGGACGTCGGTGATGGCGTTGGCCGGTCCGGTCGGCACGTGCCCGATGGAGAAGCCCAGAACCCGGAAGCGCGAGCGCATGGCCAACCGGGCTCCCGCGGGCTAGGAGGTTTCGGGCACGACCGGCGGCGTCTTCTCGGCCGGCGCGGACTTGGCTTCGCCCTTGCCGTTNNCGGGGGCACGCGCGCCGCCTCCGCCTCGCGCGCTTCCGCGCGGCGCTTCTCCCGCATGCGCTTGAGCCCGCCGGTCAGGATCTCGCCGATGAGGGAACGATAGTCGATGTTGGCGGCGGCGGCGATGAGGCACAAGTCGGAGTAGCCCGGCGTCAGCCCCGGCAGCGGGTTGACCTCCAGGACGTAGATATCGCCGGCGTCGTCCATGCGGAGATCCACGCGGGCCACGTCGCGGCAGTCGAGGGCGACGAAGGTTTCGCGCGCCACGCGCTCCATGGATTTCAACTCGGCGGGTGTCAGCTTGGCCGGGCACTCGTAGTAGACGTGCTTTTCCCACTCCTGCTTGATCTGGTAATCGTACACGGGCCGCAGGTTGGCCTTGTCGCGGAAGATGATCTCCATGGGTGGCAACACGCGCGGCCGCTTGTCGCCGAGCAGACCGACGGTGAATTCGCGACCCGAGATGTAGTACTCGATGAGCGCGGGCTGGCGGTACTTGTCGAGCAGCTCGCGAACAACCAGGCGCAGGGATTCCTCGTCGTCGACCACCGAGGCGTGCGCGGAAACGCCCTTGGACGAGCCTTCTTGGTTAGGCTTGACGATGAGAGGGAACTTCATCTTGGGCGACAGCCGCTCGCGCCCGGATTCCATGACCTGAAACTCGGGGGTGAGGATGCCGTGCTGGCGCAGCACGCGCTTGGACAGCGCCTTGTCGAGGGCGATGGAAAGAGTCGCCGCGTCCGAGCCGGTGTAGGGGATGCCCATGAGCTCGCACAGGGCGGGCACCGCGGCTTCGCGGTTGCGGCCCGACACGCCCTCGGCGATGTTGAACACCAAATCCACCGGGCTGTCCATGAGCTGGCGGGGCAGCTCGGCCGTGGCCTCGACGGGAACCACGATGTGGCCGTAGCTCTCAAGCGCGTCGCGGATCGAGTTGATGGTCTCGGGCGCGTCGTATTCCGCCTCGGTGTCGTCGCCGCCTTTCGAATCCACGCGCTTGACGTTGTAGGAAAAGCCGATGCGCAGGGGTTCGGGCAGGCGCCGGCGCCGTCCTTGCTGCGGCACCGTCAGACCCTGGCGGCGGGCGGCGCTGGCGACCACGGCACCCAGCGTGGCGTCGTAGTCGAGACCCTCGCGCGCGGCGGCCGAGAAGGTACTCGCGCCGGGTTCGAGCGAGGGCAGGGCGTTGACCTCGAGCAGGTAGATGCGCCCGTCCTCGCCGAGGCGAAAGTCGATGCGAGCCAGGTCGCGGATCCCCAGGGTCCGAACGGCCGTCTTCGCGAGCGCGCGCAGGCGCGCCACCACGTCCCGCTGCAGATCGGGCGGGCAGCGCACGGACACCCGGCCGGCGTCGGCCGACTTGAGCCGGTAGTCGTAGATGTTGAAGCGGGTGCGGGCGCTCGGATCGATGACGTAGTCGACCGGCATCAGAATGCCTTCGTCGCCCAGGCCCTCGACGAAGGGCACGGTCACGTCGCTGCCCGGGACGAACTCCTCGACCAGCACGCCGGCCGCGTACTTGCGCAGCGAGCGCGGCAGCATGTCGAGCAGGGCGCGCACGTCGCGGGCCACGGCGTCGTCGCCGATGCCCTTGGACGATCCCTCGTAGTTGGGCTTGACGAGGACCGGGAAGGACAGCCCGAGCATGCCGAGATCGCGGCCGCGCTGCATGTCGTCCGGGACCACCAGGCGCGCGCGGGGCGTGTCGAACCCCTGGGCGCCGAGGACGAGCTTGGTCATCCACTTATCCAGCGTCACGGTCATGACGTAGGCGTCCGAACCGGTGTAGGGGAAGCCCAGCTCCTCGAAGAGCGCCGGGTAGAATGCCTCGCGGCTGCGGCCGCGCCGGCCCTCGGCGGTGTTGAAGATAAGGTCGGGTCCGAAGGACTCGAGGCGGGCAGCCAAGTGCGAGGCCGGGCCCGTGACCTCAATCTTTTCGACTTCGTGCCCGCCAGCGCGTAAGCCATTGGCGATGGCGTCGACGGTCTCTACGCTGTCGAACTCGGCCTCCTCCTCGCTATCGGTGAGGCGGAGGTTGTGGGTAAATGCGATCTTCACGCTGTCGACGCCGCGCGCATGGGCTCGCTTTCTGCGGACCCTAACTAAAGCAAATAGCGACCGCTCCCGTCAACCTGCATCGGCGAAATCTAACCCAGCAGGATGCCGCCGCGGCTGCGCAGGGCGCCGGCCACCTTCTCGCCGAGCACCTTCAGATCCTGGTTGGGGCGGACCAGGTAGGCGTCGACGCCCAACTCGAACGCCTCCTTGACCGTCTCGTAGGAAGGATAGGCCGTGTAGAGCACGGAGGCGCAGTGGGGCAGGAGCCGCTGCGCCTGTTCGATCACACGCAGGCCCGACATGCCTGGCAGGTTGCGGTCGGCGATGACCAGGTCGAACTTCGACTGCTGGAGCTGGGCCAGCGCCTGTTCGCCGCTCGCGGCGGTGATCACGTCGTAGGACAGGCCGAGGAATTCCGCCATAAGCTGGCGGCGGGTGCCCTCGACCTCGACCACCATGATGCGGGCCCGATGCTGCTCCTCCTTGCCGGACTCGAGGTTGCGCGCCAGCTGCTCGTTGCGCCGCGAGAGGGCGCGCCGGATGCGGAAGCGCAAGGCCTCCACGTCGCGAATGGGCTTTTCGATGTAGTCCTGCGCCCCGATGTCGAGGGCGGTGACCGCCGAATCGTAGGACGAATAGGCGGTGATCATCACGACCGCGGGTGGNNCGGCGGAGCAGCTCGCGCAGGACGGTGAGCACCACCACCTCGTCGTCGACCACCAGCACCTCGTGCGCCGAGGGCACGAAGGCGGTCTCCCCCTTGGACGCGGCGTCGGCGATGAGGCTCGCATCCAGATCCTGGGTGGGCGGGGAGATGGCGCGCGCCGGCTCCTCCATGAAGCCGAAGCGAGTCAGGGTTTCCACGAGCTGGCGTCCGGTCAGTTCGGCGCGCCGACGCGTGGCCGCGGCCGCCACCACCCGGCCCAGCCGAGGCAAGAAATCGCGCCCCAGGTAGGCGCGCACACCGCCATAGACCGCGGCGGAGAGGCGTTCGGTCGTGGGAGCCGTGTCGACCGCCACCACGGCGGCGCCCGTCGCGCGCTCGCGCGCCTCGCGCAGCCGCGCCTCGACGCGGTCCGCGGCCGCAAGCCCGATGACGATGACGTCCGCCTGGCCCTGCGCGAGCACGCCCTCGGCGATGCGCGCCAGCTCGCTGTCGCCGAGCACGGCGACCACGGGAGCCGCCGCGCCGGCCATCAGCACCGCGCTCAGTGCTTCCTCGACGGCGGGCTCGATCACCTTCAAGGCGGCGCGGTGCTGCGCGATGACGTGGTCGAGCATGAGGGCGCGCGTGCGAGTCCGGCGGCACGACGCCAGGTAGCGGAGGTGAGCGCGGAAGAGCGCGTCGCTCGCTGGGAACGGCCGTGGCAGCACCGCGGCCGCCTCCTGCGCGAACATCTCCGCGGCCTGCGCCGGATCGCCGGCCATGATGGGCACGATGTCGGCGAAGGGGCGGATCTCGCGGGCCGCAGTCAAGGTGCTTCGCTGCCCTTCCTCCTGGTCGAGCACGACGAGCTCGAAGGATTCCTCGGCCAGGCGTTCCAGGGCGGCGCTGGCGGAGCTCAAGGCCACGACCTCACCCTCGGCGGCGAGCGCGGCCGACACGCGCTCGCGCTCGGAAGTGGCGGATATGCCGACGAGGAAGCGCTCTTTCGACAGGCGAGCCGCCGCCCGCAGCGCTACGAGGATCTCTTCGTACCCGGGGTCCGCCATCAGCCGATCATTCTAGGACAGGTCCGCGTCCCGCGCCCTCGGGATCGAAACCTCAGACCAGCGATCGGAGCGCCTCGCGGTCGGCCAGGATGACCTTGCGTCCCTCGGTGTGGATGTAGCCCTTGCGCTTGAACTGCGACAGGGTCAGGGAAACCGTCTCGCGCGTCGAGCCGATGAGATTGGCCATCTCCTGGTGCGTGATCTTGAGCCCCAGCACCAGGCCACGTCGGTGCTCGACGCCGTGCTCGGAGCCGAGGCGGAGGAGGAGCTCGGACAGCTTGGAGCCGACGTCCTTGAAGACGAGCTGTTCGACCTTGGTCTGCAGGGCCCGCCACCGTCCGATGAGGGCGCGGGCGAAGGGATAGGCGACCTGCGCGTGGGTCGCCAGGAGATGGTCGAGCGTGGCGCGGTCCACCTCCAGCGTGGAGGTGGTCTCCATCGCCTCGACCATCTCCTCACGCGGACCCCCTTCGAGCAGGCAAGTCTCGCCGAAGAACTCGCCGGCCGTGCGGTAGGCGAGGGTCAGTTCTTTCCCATCGCGCGTGACCTTCGAAACCTTGACCCGCCCGCCGGCGATGAAGTGCACGCTGGCAGCGCGATCCCCGGGCAAGTACACCACCTGGCGCGCGCGATAGCTCTGCGTCTGGGACGCGGCGGCGAGTTTGGCCAGCACATCGGCGGGCGCGTCCCCCAGGACCGGGCACTTGCGCAGGATCTGGGCGACGCGTTTCTCTTCTGCTTGGGACATGGGGCAACCCATAGCAGAGCCGAGGAGTCCCGAGCAACTAGAATTGTCATCTGGCCTACATTTCGGTTCTCCGCGGCGCCCGCCGCAGCAGCGCGAAACCCGCGGCCGTGATCGCGACGGACGCGAGCACGACGAGCGTGAGGGCGCGATGGCTCAACCCTTCCATCCGCTGGTCAAGCCGGCTCTTCGCCAGGGCGAGGAGGATGGCGTTGTTGCAGAAATGGGCGAGCATCGCCGGGAGAATCGAGCCGGTCTCGAGGGCGACAACGCCGAGCATGGTGCCGAGAATCGTCGCCGGGATGAGCCGGTACACGTCGAGGTGGAAGAGGCCGAAAAGGACGCCGGTCATGACCGCGGCCGCCGCGGGGGACGCGCGCGTGCGCAGGCCGCGCAAGATGGGGCCGCGAAAGAGGGTTTCCTCGCAGATGGCCGGGCTTACGGCCATGAGCAGGAGGGTCGCGAGGAAGCCGCGGCTGCCGTCGAGGGGAACCAGGGATCGGCGCAGCTCATCGAGCAGATGCTGGGGCACGGGCAGAAGCCACTCGCTGAAGATGGCCACCGCGGCCCAGGCACTGCCTCCGACCAACCCGGCGCCGAGCACGGCCCGGGGAGAAGGCCGGTGTAGCCCGATGGTCGTCGCGAACCTCTGGCCGGAGATGCGCGCGTAGAGGAGCACGAGGCCGAAGAGGCCGAGCCACTCCGCCACGAGGAGGCCGGTGGCCAGATGGTGCTGTTCGATGGGCAGGAAGACGAAGTAGAGGAGCAAGAAGGCGAGAGCGAAGAGCACCAGGGCATCGCC
>PNBO01000070.1:46598-50329 GCA_003136095.1 Myxococcales bacterium | reverse complement strand
AAGACCAGCGCGCTCTACTACAAGCTCGAGAAGTATGGCATCGGCACCACCGCCGGCCGCCCCAGCGGCGCCCCGAAGGCGTAGAGAATCACAGTTACGGCTTCGGGCCCTGCTTCACCTTGACTTCGCTCGTTGTCTCGGCCCCCAGGGTGCCGTCCTCGCGTGGCCGGAAACGGATCTCGGCTTTCACCTCGACCACCATCTTCGCCAGCGCCTTGGTCAGCTCGCTTTGCACGTCCACGCGTTCCAGCCAGGCGCCGATTTCGGTGCCGGCGGCACGCAGCAGATCATCTTTGGAGCGCGAGGCTGCTTCCAGCCCGGCCGCCATGGCGCGCTTCACGCGATCGGACAACCCGCGCTCCAAGCGTTCATACGCCGAATCGTCGTCCGCGCCGCCGCTGGCGTGCGCGCTATCTCGCTTGCCATCTTCTGCCATGCGCGGAGCCTATCATTCCCCGGCGGGCTTTTCCCGCTTTGGGATGGGCGAGCGATCCTGTCCCTTGGTGGCAGGTCCCGGCCGGGCTATGCTGCGGGCCGCATGGCATCCACCCCAGGTGCGGTCAGGGCCGCGGCTCATCGCAAGCCCCTGCGACGGCTGCTGCGTGCCTACGTCGTGACGGCGCGGGTGGTGCTCTCGTATGCTGGCTTTTCCCTGCGTCGCCGCCTGCGCGGGCGCGAGCAGGCGGCCCGGCTCGCGGAGCAGGTCCATCGCCAGAACGCCCGGCGCGTGCTCGCCGCCATCGAAGATTTGCAGGGACTGTTCATCAAGGTCGGCCAGCTCATCAGCGTGATGGCCAACCTGCTGCCCGACGCTTTCCGCAAGGAGTTGGCAACGCTCCAGGACAGCGTGCCGCCGCGGCCCTTTTCCGAGGTCGAGGTTCGCTTGTGCGAGGAGCTGGGCGGCAGGGCGCCGCAGGAGGTCTTTGCCGAGTTCGAGGCGCAGCCCGTGGCCTCGGCGTCCATCGGCCAGGTGCACGTCGCGCGGCTGCGTTCTGGCGAGAAGGTCGCGGTCAAGATCCAGTACCCCGGGATCGAAACCATCGTCGCCACCGACCTGCGCGCCCTCCGGCGCATTTTCCAGGTCGTGGCCTGGCTGCTGCCCGACTGGGGCTGGAACACCATCCACGCCGAGATCGAGAGAATGGTCTTGGCCGAGCTCGACTATCGCCAGGAGGCCGAGGCCATGGCGGAGATCGCGAAGAACTTCGCCGGCCGCCGCGACGTGATCATCCCCCGCGTGCTCCCCGATTACTCCACGGCCAGGGTGCTGACCACGCAGTGGATGGACGGGGTGAAGGTGGGCGACATCGACGGCATCGTGGCCGCCGGGATCGATCGGATGCAGGCCGGCCGGCTGTGCATCGAGGCGTACTGCAAGCAGATCTTCGTCGACGGCGTGTACCACGCGGATCCCCACCCCGGCAACCTCCTGTTCGTGCCCAATGGCGCCGGCCCTCCCACCTTGGTGTTTCTCGACTTCGGCGCGACGGGGCGCATCTCCCCCGGCATGCGCAAGGGCATCGTGTCGTTCCTGCAGGGCGCGGTCACGCGCGACGTGGGGCGCATCGTCGCGGCGATGAAGGAGATGGGGTTCATCTCTCGGCACGCGGATCACGAGGTCTTCGATCGCGTGATCGAGCACTTCTACGAGCATTTCCGCTCGCACATGCGCTTCCAGCAATTTTCCACCGGCACCATCAGCGCCGGGCTCGACCTGCGCGGCCAGATCGCGACGCTGCTCGACCTGCGCCAGCTCAACGTTTCCCTGTCCGACCTGCGCGACGCCTTTCACGTGCCCCGCGAATGGGTCTTGCTCGAACGCACGCTCCTGCTCTTGCTCGGCGTATGCACCACCCTGGCCCCCGAGCTCAATCCCGCCGAGGTCATCCAGCCCTACGTCGATCGCTTCATCCTGGGTGAACGCAAGGAATGGTCGGAGACCGTGCTCGAGACCGCGCGGGAGGCCGCGCTCAGCGCCTTCGCGCTGCCGAGCGAGCTCGGGCGTTTTCTCAACCTCGCCACGCGCGGGGACAGAGAGATTCGCCTCCGTGGGTTCGAGGCATCGTCCGAAGGTTTTTATGCTCTGGGTCATCAGTTGCTCTGGGGGTTCCTGGGCGCGGTCAGCTTCTGCCTTTCGGTCGTGTACGAGGGCCGCGGGCAATACCTGGAACAAGCCGTGACGCAGACCGTTTCCGGCCTCTTCCTGCTCCTGCTCATCGGCTCTCTCTTCCGAGGTCGTCGCGTTCGCAAGCGTAAGCGGTGAAAAAGACAAGAAACTTGCTAGGTAGCACATGTAGGATATAATGCTACCTATGAATATGATCCCCCTCATCGGAAGCAGCGTCACCTCCATCGGGGCCCTGGCGATTTTCATCGCGACCTTGCGCATCGGAAGGCCCGCCAGCCGCAAGACGGGCTAGCGGAAACCCCAGGCGGTCGGCGCCTATTACAACTGTCATCGGTCGGGCGGATTCGCCTTGCCGGTCGATGATCGTCCGCCTACACTCCCACCCACTTCGAACCGATAGTGGGGCGTAATGACGCTGGTGAACTCCGAATCCGCGCAGCAGCCGGGCCGCAACGGGCCCGCAGCCGCGACAAGTGACATCGAACGTAGCGCCAGCTTCGACCTCTCCGATCTTACCTCGGTCCGAAATCTTCTTCGCAGCGGCTCGGTGGTCGACTGGCATCGCCTCTACTTCACCGATCGCAGCCAAGTCGATCGTTACCTGCGGCTCAACGAGTTCGACCCGGCGAATCCCGAGGACATCGCGCGCCTAGAGGCTCTGCGCGAGCAGGCGGTGGAGTACCTGGAACGCTACCTCGGCTTCCGCGTGTCCGAGGACGTGGCGTCGCGGGTTCCGGCGCGCGATCTGCTCCTGGTGGCGTCCCAGAAGGGCAAGCGGCGCACCCATGCTTGCGTGGTGCTCAAGGTCATGCACGTGCTCCACCATCTGGCGGGGGGAGAACTGGCGACCCGGCTGGCGGTCAGCGCCGATCAGATCTTCCAGCACGTCGAGGACAAGGTTCTGCGCACCGTCGAGGAGATGAAGAGCGCGGGCTGTCAGATCGTCGAGTTCGAGTGGAGTCGCAAGGAGGAAGACAGCCTCATCACCAAGCTGCTCGCCAAGCGCGACAACCTCGCCTCCCACGTCTACGACAAGCTGCGCTTCCGCATGATCACACGCACCGAGGAGGAAATCGTCTTCGTCCTGCGCGAGCTGCTGCACCGCCTGGTGCCCTTCAACTACGTCATTCCCGGCGAATCGCAGAACGACATCGTGGATCTGCAGGCCTTCATTGAGCGCGATCCCTACCTGCGCGCCCATCTTCCCGACCTGCTCGATCTGTCGAACGTGACACCCGACAAGCGCACGCCCATGATCAACGAATTCTCGGGACCCAGCTATCGCGTGGTCAACTTCGTCGCGGATCTGCCGGTGCGGATGGACAAGCACCTCGGACTCTCGCCCGACGATCCGCTCTTCGCGGACGCCGGCTGTGTGGTCTTCGTGCTCACCGAGTTCCAGATCGTCGATGCGCGGACCGCGCAGGCGAACGAGCAGGGCGAGAACAGCCACGAACGCTACAAGGAGCGCCAGGCGACGCGCGTACGGGCACGCCTCATGCACGGCATGCCGGACGACGAGAACGGCGGGCCGGTGCTTGACTTGACGGGCCGCCAGGACGGCGATCTCGGCCACGATTGAGATGGGAACCCTGAAAGGGTT
>PNBO01000070.1:39480-46558 GCA_003136095.1 Myxococcales bacterium | reverse complement strand
CCAAACCCTCCCGCGCTCTGGCGGAGGCGCGACGGGTCGCGGCCGAAGGCCGCGAGGGGCAGGGTGGGTTGGGTGTGGTCCCAAGTGCCGACGAAGTCGGCGGGCGAAGCCCGGCTCCGCCTACGCGATGTGATGGGAACCCTGAAAGGGTTCCCAAACCCTCCCGCGCTCTGGCTCCCCCGGGCGAAGCCCGGCTCCGCCTACGCGATGTGACGCGAAGACCTTTTGGGGGCGTGCGGCATCCGGGCGGGGAATGGTGCGCGCGCGGGCGCAAGTTGGTTTATATTCGGTTACGAGATGAGGGGAACGCGGCCCAGGGTGGTGACTTGTTGGAATGATGCCCCGAGAGAGAGCCCGGAGCACAGATCTGTGCGCCCTGCATGTGGGCGGTGCATTCCATGGGGGGACACGGGTGGCCTGGCGGAGGTGGGGTCATGATTCGCATCCTGCTCGTCGACGATCACGCGGTCGTCAGGCGCGGCGTGCGCGACATACTGACCGAGGCCCTGGGCAAGGTGGCGTTCGGCGAGGCGAGCAAGCCCTCGGAGGCCATCGAGAAGCTGCAGGCCGAGGACTGGGATGTCGTGGTGCTCGACATCTCGCTCCCCGGCCGCGGCGGACTGGATGCCCTACGTGAGATCAAGCGGCTCCGGCCGGCCCTGCCCGTGCTGGTGCTCAGCATGCACGCCGAGGATCACTACGCGCTGCGGGCCTTGCGCGCGGGCGCCGCGGGCTACGTGAACAAGGAAAGCGCGGCCGAGGATCTGTCCGGAGCGGTTCGCAAGGTACTCGCCGGGGGCACGCATGTGAGCGTGCGCCTGGCGGAAACTCTGGCCAAGAGTCTGAGGGTTGACGCTTCGCGGCCGGCCCACGACCGGCTCTCGGATCGCGAGCTGGAAGTCCTGCGCGGGCTCGCGGGCGGCAAGACCGTCAAGCAGATCGGCGTCGACCTGGCCCTCTCGGAGAAGACGGTCAGCACCTATCGCACGCGTCTTCTCGAGAAGATGCAGATGCACACCAACGCCGAGCTGATTCAGTACGCGCTTCGCGAGGGGCTGGTCGAATGACATGGGAACCCTGAAAGGGTTCCCAAACCCTCCCGCGCTCTGGCGGAGGCGCGACGGGTCGCGGCCGAAGGCCGCGAGGGGCAGGGTGGGTTGGGTGTGGTCCCTAGTGCCGACGAAGTCGGCGGGCAAAGCCCGGCTACGCCTACGTGTTGAGATGGGAACCCTGAAAGGGTTAGCTCTGCACTCGGCACCCACCTTCCACCCTGTCTCCCCCGCGCTTCGCGCGGCCTCGCCAAACCCTTCCGCGCTCTGGCGGAGCAGCCGCGCCAGGGTCGCGGCCGGAGGCCGCGTGGGGTAGGAAGGGGCGGGAGTGGTCCCCAGTGCCGACGAAGTCGGCGGGCAAAGCCCGGCTCCGCCTACGCGTTGCGGTAGCGCTTGACGCTGGGCATGCGTGTAGGACCGAGCCTGACAAGGGATTCAGACAAGCGCCGGGTAGCGCGCGTGGGCCGCCCGTGGCCCAATACCATTCATGGGAGCAGTGCTAGAGCCCATGAAGAAGATTCTCCTCGTTGACGACCATCCTGCGGTAACCCAGCGCATCGGCGAACTGCTGGCGACAGCGGTTCCGCAGGCCGAGATGACCGCTGCCTCGTCCGGCGAGCAAGGGCTTGCGCTGGTGGCGGAGCAAACCTTTGACCTCGTCTTGCTCGATCTGCGCTTGCCGGGTTGCGGCGGCATCGACGTGCTCAAGGAGCTCCGCGCGAGCAAGCCGGGGCTACCCGTCATCATCATCAGTTCCTTGCCGGAATCGCCGTACGCCACGCTGGCACGCCGGGCGGGCGCGCGCGGCTTTGTGACCAAGAGCGCGCTGGTTCAGGAACTGGGCCATGCCGTGCGCACGGCGCTCGGCGACTGCGCGCTGGCCTAGGCCCTACTCGCCGTCGTGCTGCCTCGCGGCCGATGTGGCTGCTTCCCTATACGCGCGAAGCTGGGCTGAATGCGCTCGTGCCCAGGCGTCGGAGCTGGCCGGCGGGTGGAGGACGAGCGCGAAGGCGACGACCAGCGCGGCCAGGCCCACGCAACCGATGGCGACATCGCTGCCGCGAACCAGCCCACGCCGCAACCAGCGCGGCGGCATGACGAAACCGAGCACGGCGCCCGCAATGAATCCCGCGGCATGAGCCGTGTTGTTCGCGCGAATCATCACGCCGAAGATCATGGTGTAGGCCGCCCACTTGAGCATCTGATTGCGCACGCCCCGGCCCACGCCGGTGCCGTCGCGCTGGCCCCAGCCCGCGGCGGCGCCGCACAGCCCCATGATGGCGCCCGAGGCGCCGGCGGACACCGCAACCATGCCCATGGCCTGACAGACGGCGAAGCCGACCACGCCCGTGAACATGAAGAGGAAGAGCATGCGGGCGCGGCCGAAGGTGTCCTCGATGGCCGGCCCGATCTGAGCCAGCGCGAGGAGATTGAAGCCGAGATGCAGGAGCCCGATGTGTAGGAAGATAGCCGTCGCGTGCCGCCAGAGCTGTCCCGCCTCGAGCGCGGGCAAGTAGTAGGCGCCCAGGTAGATGAGATCCTCGCTGCCGACCGTGAAATAGCCCGTACCCGGCCGCGACAGCATCAGGCGCAAGTAGGCGACCGCGATGATCATCCCGAGCAACGTGCTGACCGAGACCGCCGTGGGCACCACTAGGCCGAGCCGATTCGCCATTTGCCAGACGCGCGCGCCGAGGGCCGCCCCGCACTTCACACACCGCTGCTCGTGCCGATCCTGCACCTGTCCGCACTGCGGGCAGACCTTGTGCTGGTAGCCGGCGTGACCAATCTGGTTGCGCGTCCTTTGCTGCCAATCCCACCACGCCTTCTGCCAGCGCATGAGCCTCCAGCGCAGGCGGACCGGGTCGAAGCCGAGGGACTTCGCGAGATCGACGACGGTCTCGATCCAGTCTCTATCGCTCTGCGGGTCCGTCATACGTTGAAGCGGAAGTTGATCACGTCGCCGTCCGCGACGGTGTACTCCTTGCCTTCCAGGCGCAACTTGCCGGCCTCGCGGCACTTGGCCTCGCTGCCCAGCTTCACCAGGTCCTCCCAGCGGATGACCTCGGCGCGGATGAAGCCGCGCTCGATGTCCGAGTGAACCTTGCCCGCCGCCTTGTGGGCGCTACTGCCTTTGCGCAGGGGCCAGGCGCGGCATTCGTCCTCGCCGGCGGTAAGAAACGAGATCAGCTCGCACAGGGCATAGGCGGCACGGATGAAGCGGCCGGCCGCCGGCTCGTCGAGCCCGAGCGAGGCGACGAAGTCTTTCTGCTCCTCGGGCGCCATCTGCGCGATGTCCATCTCCACCGCGCCGGCTAGTACCACCAGGCCAAGACCGCTTTTGCGCGCGTACTCGGTCAGGTCGGGGGGAACAGGCTTGGCGGCGTCTGCCTCGGCCACGTCGAGGATGAGCATGAGCGGCTTCAAGGTGAGGAAGCGATACCCCGAAATCGACCCGAGATCGGTCGCCGTGAGGATCTCCAGGCTGCGGAGCGGCTTGCCCGCGTCGAGGTGGGCCTTGAGCTTTTCGAGCAGCTCCTTTTCGGCGGGCTTGGCCTTCTCCTTTTTGAGTCGCTCAAGGCGCGTCTCGATGAGGATGAGATCGGAGAGGTTCATCTCGATCTCGAAGTCGTGCGCTTCGACGAGCGGCTGGGGAGCCTCGCCGGCGGCGTTGGCGAAACCGCGAACGACGTGGCACAGGGCATCCACCTCGCGCATGGCGCCCAGCACCCGCTCATCGAGTCCCTTGCCTTCTCCGGGCGTCGCCGCCGCGGCCACGTCGCAGAAGGTGATCTCCGCGTAGACGGTCTTCTTGGGGTTGTAGAGCTTGGCCAGCGCGTCCACGCGTGCGTCGGGCACCTTGACCACGCCGAGGTTGGTCTTGCCGCGCGTGGCGCCGTAGCCGGTTTCGGCTGAGAGGCCCGTCAGCGCATTGAATACCGTAGTTTTTCCGCTGCCAGGAAAACCAACCAAACCGATCTTCATGGCAGCGTACTAGCGCGGGCACCTGGCCGGGGTCAATGATTACGAGGTGACTGCGATCTTGCGCGGCCGGGCTTCGGGCTTCTTGGGCAGCACCAGGGTGAGCACCCCGTCCTTGAGGCTGGCGTGCACGTGCTCGCCGTCGACGCCCTCGGGCAGGGTGAGCTCGCGCGCGAACGAGCCGTAGCTGATCTCGGAGAGGCAGGTCTGCTCGGTCTCCTCCTTGTGGCGGTTCTCGCGGCGGCCGGAAACCTTGAGGCGATCTCCGTCCAGCGAGATCTCGACGGCCTCGGGCTTGACTCCGGGAAGATCCGCCGAGAGCACGTACTCGCCCTTGTCTTCTTTGACGTCGAAGCGCGGTGCGAACACGACGTCGTTTGCGGCTGCACTTGCCGCCGAGGGCTCTGCGGCGATCAACGCGGCCAACGTGCGGAAGGGATCCCAGGACCACGCCCAGGAATCGACGGGTACATGCGCAACAGCGTGGGTTGGATTGCGAAGAATGATGCCGGTCATGATCAATTACTCCTTTCGTTGTTTCACGGTCCTAGAGGTATGCACCCGGGCCCGAACGTCAAGAGGAGCGTGGCGGTCCTATTTGGCTTCGCCGCTGTCCGTGCGCCGCCAGCGCAGGCTGAGCAGCGATTCGAGGAGCACGACCAGAATCAAGATCGCCGAGAGGGCGTGCCACAGCTCGACCCGGTGCGTGGGCGGCTTGGCCCCGGGACGTGCCGCCGCCACGCGATCGGGGCGCTTCTCCGGGGCCAGTCGCGCCGGATCCGACTCGCGCGGGTCGAGGTTGACCGCGAAATCCTGGGCCGGTTGCGCGGCGAAGGTACCGTCCGCGCCCGCCCCCCACACGCGATAGAGGCCAATCTGGTCGGTGCCAGCGAAGACCACGCTGCGGGCGGAGCCGCCCGGCTCGCGCTTGCCCACCCAGACCGAGCCGTCGGGACGCCGGACCTCCAGGGTGTGCACGTCGCCGGCGAAGGCGAGCACGCGCGACTCGCCCACCAGCGCCGCGGCGGCGGTTTCCTCGTCGGTGGCGCCCACGAGATGGCGGGCCGTCTCGCGTAGCAGCGGCAAGAACCCGGGGCGGATGGGCAGGTCGGTCCATTCCCGATCCACCGTGGTCGTCAGCAGCACCACGCGCCCCTTGCCCACCTCGCGCTCGACGAGCGCGGGCGCTCCGCTCTCGAAGCGCAGGATCACGTTGCGCTGGGCAGTGTCGCGTACCGGATCGAGGAGCATGTATTTGAAGAAGCGCGCCGAGAGCAGGCCGTCGCCTTCCTCGGGGAAGGCGGCGAGCAGAGGGGCGCGCCGGTCGAGGGGCAGGAGGCGCTCGGCGGGGCGCTCGTCGATGGTCTCGCCCGCGTGCTGGCCCGGCAGCGCGGCGGCCGTACGCAGCAGGCCGAGGGGCTGGGGCAGAAGCCGCGCCATGCGCTGATTCCACGTCGCGGCATCCACGCGGTCGCCCACGGAAATGAAGAGGCCGCCGCCGGCGGCGACGAAGCGCTCGAGCGCCGCGGCGAGTGGCGGCGCGGGCTCGGCGACGTTGAGCAAGGCGACGACGGTGTAGGCGCCAAGTCCCTCGGGAGACACGTCGTCGGCCAGCTTGCTCGTCACCAGCGCACCCGGGATGCCGCTCTTCAAGGCCGTCTCGAAGAAGAAGGTTTCGTCCTCGTTGCGAATGGTGCGCGGATCGCCGTTTACCGCCAGGACGCGCAGGGTGCGCGCCATCTCGACGTGCAGCGCGCGCCGATCGTCGAGCGGGAAGGCGTCCGCGTCGATCTGGACGACGATGTCGTGCGAGCCGCCGCTCTCGCCGGAGAAGGCATGCAGAAAACGCTTGCGGGCGTGGCCCGCGGCGGGCAACTCGACCGTGCCCTGAGCCACGGCGGCGCCGTCCACCCGCATGGTCACGCCCAGGGCGGACGCCGCCTGCTTGCCGTAGTCGGCGATCTCCACCGTGACCGCGATGCCGCCCGGGCCCGCCTCGGCGGAGGGTTCCACGCGGGCGTCGACGATGGCCCGGTTGGGCAGCGGCGCCCCACTCGTGACGTCGTCGATGATGACCTCGGGCGCGGCAGCGGGCAGGCCAGCGCCGTCCTCCCAGCCAGTGGCCTGCAGATCGGTGAAGAGGTAGACGCGGCGATGGGCCCGGCTCGAGCCCGCGAGGATGAGGGCGGCCTGGTGCATGGCCGTGGTGAAGTCCGCCGGCCGTGCGGAGCAGGTCGTGCCTTCGATGGCCTCGATCACGCGCGCCCGCTCGGGCTCGAGCTCGCCGATGCGCGGAGGCGCCCCGGCGGAGGCGAGCAGAAAGGCCAGCTCGGAATCCGACGGGAACTGGCGCGCGAGCGCCAGGGCCCGCGCCTTGGCCCGGCCAAAGTACGTGCCGACCCCGCTCCTGCGTTGCATGCTGGCCGAGTCGTCGAGGATGATCACGGCGGCCTGGGCATCGAGCGAGATGACGGGAAGATCGGTCGACTGTTCGGAAAACGGCCGCGCGAAGATGAAGGGGAGGCTGGCCGCGGCGGTGGTGCGCGCGACGAGGAGCAGGATCTCGCGCAGGCGTTTCCGCGCGTGCACCCGGCGCTCGGAGCGCAAGAGCAACTGCATGGCGGCGAAGCGGACCGACAGGGCGCGCCGCTTGCCCACGCGATGGATGAGGTAGGGCAGGGCCGCCGCGGCGAGTCCGAGGAGAAGGGCTGGCGCGACGAAGTGCACGACGGCTACGGCCTCCCCGCGCGCTCGGCGAGAAAGGGGTGGAGGATCTCGGCGGGCGGGGTGTCGGTCCGCGCGAAACGGTATTCCACCCGCGCCTCGATGCCGAGGGTCTGCCAACGCTGGCGGAACATGGCCGATTCCTCGCGGAAGGCCGAGGCCAGGTCACGTGCCTCGGCGACCAGGGTCCGCCCATCGCCGGGCTCCATGCCCTCGAAGAACATCAAGTCCTGGAAGGGCAGATCGACCTCGTCGGGATCGAGGATGTGGAAGAGCGCCACGTCGTGGCCGCGGCCGCGCAACTGCCGCAACCGGTCGGCCAG